>DASPIR010000028.1 GCA_035628995.1 Clostridia bacterium
ATGCGGAATGCTTCGTATTTCATCCACCCAGGATAATGTTTCATACCTTTTTTCCCTGCCATAGCAAAACCTCCTATCATAGTTTTATTCTACAATAGGAGGCTTTTAGTTTCACTGTCCGTTTTTTAGGGTTCTATTCAATAAAATATGGTGCTTTCTATACTCTTATACTCTCCAGATGTGCCACAGATGGTCGTTTTGCCCCTTTGCAAATACATCGAGACGATTTCCTCCCCAGGATACTGCTGCAGGTGCTGAGGTTATTGTGCCTCCAAGTGACTGCCATCTGCTCCATTGAATTCCGTTCCAGGTTCTAAATTGCAAATCATTTCTTTGACCTCTTGCAAAGACCTCCAAACGGTTAATGCCCGTAGAAGCTGCCGCTGGTGCAGAATTAATCTGCCCTCCTCCAAGATCCTCCCAAGCGCTCCACCTGGTTCCATTCCAATATTTATGCCATAAGGACTGATTCTGTCCTCTGCCGAAAACGTCAATTCTGTTTGGTCCCCAGGATACCGCTGCCGGTGCTGATGTCAATACTCCCCCAAGATCCTCCCACTCACTCCAACGGGCTCCATCCCAGTACTTATGCCATAATGCCTGGTTTTGTCCCCTTGTGAAGACGTCCAAGCGGTTTGCCTGCCAGGATGCAACTGCGGGCTCAGAAGTCATGACTCCGCCTAGATCCTCCCATGCACTCCATCTAGTCCCGTCCCAATACTTATGCCATAATGCCTGATTCTGCCCTCTGCCGAAAACGTCAATTCTGTTTGGTCCCCAGGATACTGCTGCCGGTCCTGAGGTCAATACGCCGCCCAGGTCTTCCCACTCACTCCAGCGGGTTCCATTCCAGTATCTATGCCATAGTGCTTGATTCTGCCCTCTTGCGAAGACATCTAAGCGATTTGGCTGCCATGATGCAACTGCCGGTGCTGAAGTCAAGATACCGCCCAGGTCTTCCCATTGACTCCAACCTGCGACCGGAACTCCTTCAATATTCGCCAGGGTAAAGCGTATTATATCCCTTATTATTTGGTTGATACGAGCATTTGGAACTCCACGTCTACTCAGTAAAGCGAAAGCTGCTGGATTATCCCTGCGCAAATCATTCAATATAGCATTTGTTCTCTGATCAATTGTTCCGGTGTAATTGTTTTCATTTCTCAACACATAGCTTACTGTGTTTCTAAAGATATTACGCGTATCTGCACGCTGCACCCTATATCGTTGAAGCTCTGCATAGTAATTATCAAACCTTCTGTTTATAAGTGCCATGATGCGGTTTATATCCTGAGGTCTTTGCCTCATCCCTTCATATTCATCTTCTTCGTAACCATCATCCCTAAAATATACCTCGTCGTCGTAATCTTCTTCAGATGAATACTCAAATAAATTCTCATTTTCCAGTCCATCCAATTGATTATAAAATGGACAGAAATAGTTCGGATTCATCGGGCACATGTAAGAATCCTTATATATTTTCATTCCTATCTCCTTCCTCATTAAACGAATCATTACATCATATGCAGCATAAGTACGTAAGGTTAAAAATATGCAAAAAAAGCTTAAGCACCATACCGCACTTAAACTTTTCTCACATTGGCTACCCTGTCATATACTTGGATTAAAATACCCCCGGTTCCAGTTCATCCAATCTGGAATCGGGGGTTACTTTAACCTAACTCAAACACTGGCAGTGTCGAACCTCCTGACGGCATCAACAATACTTTCGCGTTCTCTCCTTGTTCACTTAATGCTGCATCGACCGCCTTTTGTATATCATTAAAGGGTACCATGAATAGCTTTCTGACAAAGTCTGCTTCCAGGTCCGATACAAGGTAAATCTTCGCACCTTGCATCACCATCGCTATTGCAGCCGCTTTATGCCCACCCAGTTCAAACTTCCTTTTAATTCTTTCAATCAAATCCTCGGGTTTCTCAGCTTCCAGCAGCCACTGCTGGAATACTTCTTCCCCAAGACCTTCCTTACAGGATGCTGCAAGAATTACGATACCGCCATCCTTCACTGCATGTTTAGCATTATCGAGAGCTTTTTGTGCTTGATACAAGTTGATATCCTTTGGGTACCCGCCCGGAGTAGTTATAACAATGTCTGCCTTCTGTTGAATTCTTGCCTTATATGCGTTGTCCAGGAATGCGCAGCCTTCTCTGTGCGCTTTGATATAGTGGCCCGCAACCGCTCTAATTATGTTTTTCTTGCTGTCCAGTACCACATTAAGTATAAAATCAATTGTTATGAATTCCCCCACTTGGTCTATGTCCTGCCTTACAGGATTATCTTCAATACTTCCGGCCTTTGCTCTGGGATTCACCATGTTGCTGTGGTTAGCCTGTATCGCTTCTCTTGTAGAGACTCCCGGCATTATGGCTTTTGCCCCGCCGCTGTATCCTGCAAAATAGTGATATTCAATATTGCCTAAGCATATTATCCTATCAGCCTCTGCAACTGTTTTGAATACATCGACAGGTGTGCCATTGTTGCAGGTTCCAAGATGTTTGCAGTTGTCAGGATCACTGTCAACGCATTTGATTCTGCTGTAAACTTCTTCCCCTACAAGATACCGGACTTCTTCCGACTTATGCTTTCTATGGCTTCCCAGAGCGAGTACTATAGTAATATCTTTTTCCTCTACGCCGCCCAGCTTCAGCTCTTCTATAACAAGTGGAAGCACTGTCCTGCTCGGCATTGGCCTGGTTATGTCGCTTGTTATGATTACAACACTTTCACTTGGTCTTGCGATATCTTTGAGTCTTTTTGTCCCTGTAGGGTTTTCTAATGCTCTTTTCACTTCAGCCTCTCCCGTAAGTCCTGTTTCCATTCTGTTCGGAAGAATCTCCCCGAGGAAGTTCTTTTCGTTTATAAAAAACTCAATTTCTCTTTTGTCATAACCAATTTTGAACATTTTACAATATCTCCTCAAACAACAATATTTTGAGCTAAATTCCAGCTGCGCCTGAAGCAACTGCCGCTTTATAGACTGCTTCCGCCACTTTATTTGCAACCCTCTCATCAAAGGCCTTTGGTATCACATACTCCTCATTGAGCTCCTCATCACTTATGAGAGCTGCTATTGCATATGCAGCTGCAATTTTCATTTCTTCGTTTATATCGGAAGCCTTTGCATCCAGAGCTCCTCTGAAGATTCCAGGAAAGGCCAGTACATTGTTGACTTGGTTTGGAAAATCAGATCGGCCTGTACCAACCACCCTAGCCCCTGCAGCTTTCGCATCCTCCGGGAAAATTTCCGGTGTTGGATTTGCCATTGCAAATAGTATGGAATCCTTTGCCATGGTCGCAACCATTTCTTTACTAACTGTATCTGGAGCTGATACTCCGATGAATACATCAGCACCTTTCAACACATCGGTCAGGCTTCCTTTTTCTTTCTTCGAATTAGTCACCTTTGCTATCTCATCCTTGGAGGTATTCATACCTTCTCTGCCATCATATATTGCTCCCTGCCTGTCACATAGAATCACAGTGTTCAGTCCCATTGACATCAGAAGCTTAGTTATGGCGATTCCTGCTGCTCCGCTGCCGTTTACTACGACTTTTATATCCTTAAGCTCTTTTTTAACTACTTTTAATGCATTTATCATACCTGCAAGAACTACCACTGCAGTACCGTGCTGATCATCATGGAACACAGGTATGTCAAGCTCCTTCTTGAGTCTTTTCTCAATTTCAAAACACCTGGGTGCAGATATATCCTCGAGGTTTATACCCCCAAAGGTCGGAGCTATCATCTTAACTGTATTTACGATCTCATCTACATCCTTTGTCGCAAGGCATATCGGGAAAGCGTCCACATTCCCGAAGGTCTTGAACAACACAGCCTTTCCCTCCATTACTGGCATTGCGGCCTCAGGGCCTATGTCGCCCAATCCTAAAACTGCAGTTCCATCGCTTACAACAGCAACAAGATTCCACTTTCTGGTATACTCATAAACCTTGCTTACGTCCTTGTGTATTTCAATGCAGGGTTCCGCAACACCCGGAGTATATGCCGTAGCTAAATCATACTTTGACTTTACTTCAACCCTGCTTGTTATCTCTATCTTGCCTTTCCATTCAGCATGAAGCTTCAATGCTTCCTCTTGTATAGACATAAGACATTTCACCTCTTAAGCTTTTATTTTAATTGAGATCATTTTTTCAATTCTTTTTTTCTCATTACTAGTTTTTCTACCCTATCCACAATATCATCAGACGTCAGGTTAAACCTTTTCTTCAGATAATCTTCAGGCCCCACTTCTCCAAATAGGTCCTGTACACCAACCCTCGCTAAAAGCGTCGGATAATTTTCACTTAATACTTCTGCAACTGCTGAGCCAAGACCATTGATTATATTGTGGTTTTCAGCAGTCACAATAGCACCGGTTTCTTGGGCACACTGAATTATCATATCCTTGTCAATGGGTTTTAAAGTGAAGACATTGACGACCCTGGCGCTGATTCCTTTTTCTTTTAGCATATCAGCGGCCTTCAATGACTCTGCTACCATGATCCCTGTGGCTATTATAGTGACATCCTCGCCATCTCTTATTTTTACTGCCTTACCTATCTCGAACTCTGACCCCTCTTCAAAGACCTTGACTGCATTCTTTCTCAGCAGACGTATATAAAATACACCGTATTTATAAGCAACCTGCTTTACCAAATCTTTGAGCATTACAGAGTCTACCGGCTCCAGTATTGTTATTCCGGGTACATTTCTCATAATCCCCATATCCTCGAAGGGCATGTGTGTTCCTCCGTTGAATGCTGCGGTAACCCCCGGATCACTTCCTATGATTCTTACATTCAGCTTGGCATATCCTGCAGACAGAAATATCTGGTCATAGCATCTTCTGGTTGCAAAAGGAGCAAAGCTATGGGCAAATGGTATCTTTCCTGTTACAGACAAACCGGCAGCAACACCTATCATGTTCGCTTCCTGTATTCCGCAGTCAATAGTCCTGTCAGGAAACTCCTTCATGAAAGCAGCCATGCCCATGGATTTCATAAGGTCTGCGTCAAGAGCTACAATATTCTTATCCTTAGCTGCAAGCTCCATAAGTGACTTGCAGTATACATCCCTCATCATCATCTCATCTTTTTTATTCTCACTTGCAATTACAATACTCATGCTTTCATCTTCCTCTCCAGCTTTTCCTCTAGAGCCTTCAATGCCTCTTCATATTGGTCTTTACTTACAACCATATGATGATTGTCAAGGACTCCCTCAGCAAAGGTGCAGCCCTTGCCCTTGATAGTGTCAAGCACTATGACTGAAGGCTTACTCTTTTCCGCCTTAGCTGCCGCGATGGCATCATATATCTCAGAGACATTTGAGCCGTCTACTCTTTGAGCATGCCACCCAAAACTCTCAAACTTGAGTCGTACATCAATAAGGTCATTTATATCCTTGGTATAGCCGTCAAGCTGCTGCTTGTTGTCGTCCACAAAGGCAATAAGGTTGTCGAGCTTGTGCTGTGCAGCGAACATAGCAGCTTCCCATACCTGACCCTCCTGGCACTCTCCATCCCCAAGCACAAGATATGTAGTACTGCTCCTGCTATCCATGCGATTACCGAGAGCTACTCCTACAGCCAACGAAGCGCCCTGTCCCAGTGAACCCGTAGTCATATCTATTCCAGTTGTGAGGTTTCTGTCGCAATGGCTTGGAAAGTGTGTTCCAGGTGTGTTCAATGTCTTAAGCTCTTCCAATGGAAAATACCCCCTGAGAGCAAGCGCAGCGTACACTGCAGGACCTGCATGTCCCTTTGATACCACAAGCCAATCCCTGTCTTCCCACTTTGGATCCTTAGGGTCTATATTCATTACCCCTCCGTATAATACAGAAAGTGTATCAACAATGGACATTGCTCCACCTATATGCCCGAAACCCAGCCCTCCGATTTCCTTTAACGTCTCTATCCGAATCTTTAATGCAAATATCTCTAATTCCTTAGATCTCTCTTCACTAATCATAATCTACCCCTGCCTATCTCTTTATTAACCCTTATTGTAGGCTTTCTTCATAGCCTCAATAAGCGGAAGCTTCTTTCCTGATAGAAACCTAACCATAGCGCCGCCTGCAGTACAAACGTAGTTTATCTTTTTTGTATCGATGAACCTCCCCGCCGCACTTACAGTATCTCCGCCTCCGATTACAGAGTAGCCCTCTGCATCAGCAATGGCATTCCATATCTCTTTTGTACCGAACTCAAACAACTTGTTCTCATATACTCCTGCAGGACCATTTACAAAAACCGTTCCTGCTTTTTTCAGCTCTTCTCGGAATATCTCAACTGTCTTTTTTCCTATATCGAGGAACAACTCATCCACTGGCAATTGTTCTATAGAAACCTCACACCTCTGTCCGTCCTTTTCATATGCGAGATCTGCTGGATATACTATCTTTTGGGAGTAATTCGCCAGATACTCCTTGGCGGCTGGTATGAATACGTCAAGGGACCTGTCTTTTATGAATTTATCTGTCTTGCCGCCTATTTCATAGCCAGCTGCAATTAGGAAGATGCTTCCTGTGATTCCGCATGCAAGTATCTTATCTGCGGTACCATTCTCCAGCACCTGCTTCATCATACCAAAGGCATCGGATATCTTAAGCCCTCCAAGTACAAAAACAGATGGATGCTCAGGCTTTGACATTACCTTTGTAAGTGCTGTGATTTCCTTCATCATAAGCTCCCCCCCTGCTGAAGGGAGTACCTCCTGGAATGCAACCATCGAAGGTGCATTCCTGTGGGCAGCTGCAAAAGCATCATTTACATAGTAATCAGCCAGTGGTGCAAGGCTTCTTATCAGATATGTGTCAAGCATTTCCTCAGGCCTCAGCTTCACGACATCTTCAAAAGTTGATATCTCCTCTGATAAGTACCTCAAGTTGCCAAGCAATACAGCTTCTCCGGCTTTTAACCTTTTTATTGCTTCCCGGGCAGCCGGGCCGCATACGTCATCTATATATCTCACCTCAACCCCAAGCTTTGCAGTGAGTTTCTCCGCATGCTCATTCATTGGCATCAGGTTGTGATAATCAAGTGTATCCCCCTGATGTGCAATAATTGCCACCTTGGCTTTATTGTCAAGCAGGTACTTTAGCGTTGGTATGCTTTTATTTATCCTGTTTTCACTGACTATCTTCTTTGTATCTGGGTCCAACGGTGAGTTGATGTCTATCCTCAATATTACAGTCTTATTCACATAACTATACTCATTCATTGACCTTATACCTGTCTCTACTCCTACTTCCATCTTCCCATCCCCAAATACTTATTGGTCTCAGCGACAGCCTTGAGTCTGTCGGTCTCCATCCCCATAGCTGCCCTTATCGCATCAATTGTTTCAGGTATGGTTACGGATTCCTGCGGTATGTTGATTGCGTACATTATATCATTTCCAGAGTCTACTATCGATTCTTCCCAGAGTGCTATTTCGTACATGTCTCCTCTGGGATTTCCCAGATCTCTTGCATATCTGAAAAGTGAGGCATTTCCAAGGAAGCCGTCGGCAATCCTTACCATTCTGATTCTGTCATGTTTGCTGAAGCATGCCATTGCCTCTTCCTTGGATACCTTCCTCTTCGGTGTTGCTACAACAGTGATAATGTGACCATGAGTTACCGGAGTATGGACAAGTATCCCTGTTGCGTTCACATGAGGCATTATTGTCATCAAGTCAAGCGCTTGGTGACTGGGAGCTTTGTCTATCTGCAGTGCGTTAGTCAGGCCTCTGTGATAATCTCCAGGGTCCGCTACGCGTCTAATTATTGTTATTGCAACCTTCTCTATGCCAAACTCCCTGTCCAGGCAATCTACAGACCTTATAAGACCAGTAGTGTTACAGGAGGTGAGCTTTAAAAACTGTTTTCCTATACCATTCTCATAGTTTGCATAACCATGGAAAAACACATCTGCAACTGAGTTTTGCTCGCCACCTTGGAATATAGCCTTCTTATTATATTTAGCATAGAGCTCCTTATTCTTGGCTCCCACTCCTGCACTCGTAGCGTCGAGGATCACATCACATTTCTGTATCATCTCCTCCAACGTTCCTGATATAGGTATATTCAAAGCCTCGAACTGAGAAAGATTTTCAGGCATTCCAAGATACAAGCTATAAGGCATTCCCTTTTCCTTCATTGCCCTGATAGCCAAGGTTGGTGCCACATCAGCAACCCCTACAAGCTCCATATCCTTCTGAAGCGCTACTCCATCTGCAAGTCTCTGGCCTATTACGCCATAACCTACTACTCCTACTTTAACCATAATTGAACACTCCTTTACTTATTTTTACTACGATTTATTTAATACCTTATGGTACTAATACAACCTTATAACCTTTTTTACTCATAAAAATATCGAAGCCTTCCTGCCAGTTTTCCAAAGGAACTCTTGCACTTATAATAGACCCCAGGTCAACTTGACCATTTTTCACAAGTCTCAACGCTGTCTCCCATGAGGTTCTCTCTGAAGCAAAGTTGTTTGTTATCTGTAATTCCTTAAACAGGAACTCATCCATATTTATTGATATTTCCTTCCCAAAAAGTCCAACCTGAGAGTATATACCCTGCTTTCTCAAGCTTAGCACACACTGCTTTGCTGAAGCAGCTGCACCAGCACATTCAAAGGCCACATCCACACCATCAGGATCAAGCTCTTCAATAATTCCCTTCAGTTCTTCCGGACTAGTAGC
The DNA here is from genome assembly GCA_035628995.1 of Clostridia bacterium. Taxonomy (NCBI): domain Bacteria; kingdom Bacillati; phylum Bacillota; class Clostridia; species Clostridia bacterium. The sequence continues at coordinate 8,720 of DASPIR010000028.1, forward strand.
TATCCTGTCGGCACCTAACTCCAGAGCCAACTCCAGTCTGCTTTTGTCCAAAGGTGTCCCTGATGCTATGACGTATGCTCCCTGAATCTTTGCAAGTTGAACAGTCAATAATCCTATTGCACCTGGTCCGGAAACCAAAACGATATCTCCGGCTTTTACAGTAGACCGCTCTATTACACCGCGAACTACACAAGCCAATGGTTCACAAATTGCAAGGTCTTCTTTGTTTTTTACTTCTTTAGGAACCTTAAATGCCAAATTTGCAGGTATTGTCATATACTCTGCAAAAGCTCCGTTCATACCCGATCCGATAGACAGTCTCTCAGAACACAGCATTAGCATTCCGGAGCTGCAATACCTGCAATGCCCACATGTCTTTGCCGCTGTTAGTGAAACAATATAATCACCTTTTTTAAAGTCTTTGACATCTGAACCAACCTCATCGACAATTCCCACATATTCATGTCCCATAACAACCGGAGCATTATAGGAATATTCATCCTTCATGATGTGAACATCCGTTCCGCATATGCCTCCCGCCAGTATCTTAACCTTAAGCTCATTTTCTGCTGGTATAGGCTCAGGTATATCCCTTACTGCCATACCCTCCACACCGGGTCCGAATTTTACTAAAGCTTTCATAATAATTGCCCCCAATTTATAATAATAATTTCAAAGGTGCATTAAAGTCTAACAAATGAAACATTGGAGCTTCCGTAAACGTTACCGTAAATGCTTCCATTTTATATCATACTTATCTGCACATTACTACCGTTATAACTACAGCTATATTCGATCTATTTTACCCCTAGCGACCTCATATGTTTTCCAATGTGCTTCCTCAAAACATCATAGAAGTCTCCTTCATATCTGTTCAATGCAGCATATATCTTATCTTTGTACTTTAGAGAACCATCCGGGTTTTTCTCTTTCAATATATATCCATATGTTATATGCAGTAACTGTCTTGCATCTTCCATATCTAAAAGTCCTAGTAACTCCGTGTCTGTCAGGATATCCACATTAGGCACGTTGGAAAGTTCTGCAGTGACATGATAAAATTTCTTTGCTTCGGCAAAGTATCGAACAGCTTCCTTGTGTATTCCTCTATACAATGCTGGATCCTTCATTGCGATAAGCCTGACTGCCTCCAGCCAATTGGTACCTGAAGTTTTTATGTGAAATTTACCTCCTGTCTCGGCACCAATGATTGGGAATACCAGAAATTTATCGCTGCCTGAGTGGACACTTATCCTATATCCGAAGTGTTCAGATATATTTACATGTCTCTTGAACTCCTGATTGAACAGACTGATATCCCCCTTATAATCAATACCCTTCTGAAACTCACCGGGAAATCTTGGGGCAAGACTTGTAATTCTTGCTCCTCCAGATAATATTTCTTCTGCCACAAAATAATGCGCTTCTGGTGAGGTAGCAATCTGAGTTTCATCTATAGAAATTTCAAAGTCTAACGTTTCTCGATACGTTTCAATAATATTCTTATATATATCTATTGCAAACTTTGAAGCTTCCAGATATATTACTGCGATTCTCATAAGTGTCTCTTCACTGAATTTAATTCTCATATCACTGGTCAATGTGAATTCCTTGTTCAGATACTTTGACTCCAACCTTTTTCTGTCAGCCTCTGCAAGCTTTGAATAAGCTTTACGCAATTCAACCTCAGGCATTTCTGAGGCACTATTGTTTATATAGTCAGAACAATCCAGTGTAATCATTGTATACCCGCTTTCTAAAGCGGTTCGAATGTCATCTGCACTCTTTAAATGATCTCCATCTGCTCCAAACCCGGAAGTATACCCCTCCTGAAATACTGCCCATGACACATCTGCCAGAACATCGGCATAGCTTCTCCCTGTAAGCGTCAACTCTCTCATTGACTGCTGTGCGAGCACAGGAAAAACAGGTAAACCCTTTAGCAGCTTTATATGTCCAGGAGAAGCGATCCCAAGCCTATCGCCCAATCCGAAAGTGATGTTCTTGTCTTCATGACTTACAGGCTTGGTAAAGCTAAATATATTTCTCAGCACTTTGGCATTTTCAATGTTTAACTCACATATTCTTGCCCTTTTTCCCAGGAATATTGATTCTCTATAACGGAACCCCTCACTGGAGTGACTTTCTCCATAAATTATCAGAGCTTTCTTTCCATTATGACGGGCTATGAAAAAGCATGAGCCATCTACTAGCTGAATGGAGTCAGGATAAACTTCAAACTTTTCAAAACCGTTTTTTGCAGCTTGTCCAACCTCATCCATGTCTATACTATCAGTTGTAAGATACTCTATGCAAAACTGCTCCCAACCGTTCATCCCATTATCTCCTTTATTATTGAATCACTATTAATGTCCAAGATAACTTTTCTTAACATCTTCATTTTTAATCAAATTGCTTGCCTTATCTGCAAGTACGATTTCCCCAGTTTCAATAACATATCCTCTGTCTGCAATGCTTAAGGCAGCATTTGAATTTTGTTCAACGAGCAGTATCGGCATTCCATCTTTATTTATTCTCTTGATGATTTCAAATATCTCATTTACAATCAGAGGAGCTAATCCCAATGAAGGCTCATCCATCATCAATAGCTTTGGTTTTTGCATCAGTGCCCTTCCGACTGCAAGCATCTGCTGCTCTCCGCCGCTTAAAGTTCCGCCAAGCTGTTTTTCTCTTTCTCTTAGCCTGGGGAACAGATCAAATACATACTCCAGATCAATCTTAATCTCATTTCCCTTTCTCAAATATGCACCCTGCATAAGGTTTTCTTTAACTGTAAGATGAGGAAAAACGTGTCTGCCTTCCAAAACCTGTGCCAATCCCAATGCAGCAATTTTATGAGGTTTAATTTTATTAAGTGTTGTTCCAAGGAAATCTATGGTACCGTGATTGACACCGTTCAACAAGCCAGATATAGCCCTCAGTGTAGTGGTTTTTCCAGCACCATTGCCTCCTATCAGAGTAACTATCTCTCCCTCCTCTATATAGAAGGAAATGCCTTTAATTGCATGTATTTCTTCATAATAAAAATGGAAATCCTTCACTTCGAGAATTTTAGCCATTGCTACTACCCCCTAGATATGCTTCAATAACTTGTGGATGGTTCTGTATATACTTTGGTTCGCCAAAAGCAATCTGCTTGCCGTAATTCAACACGCTTATTGCATCAGTAATCCCCATAACCAGTTTCATATCGTGTTCTACTATTATAATGGTTATGCCTTTATCACTAATTTTTCGTATTATATCCTTCAAGTCTTCCTTTTCTTTCGAGTTCATACCTGCAGCAGGTTCATCCAATAGAAGAATCTGTGGCTCGCAAGCTAAGGCACGTGAAATTTCCAGTCTTCTCTGTTCACCGTATGATAAGTTCCTAGATAAATAATCCGCTTTATCTGATAGATTCATAAAATCCAATATTTCTTGACATTTTTCTACAATTTGCTTTTCTTCTACCCTTTGGCTTTTTATCCCAAGTATTGATGAAATCAATCCGCTATTGGATTTGCTGTGTCTTCCCACCATTACATTCTCTAGTACTGTCATACTCTTAAAAAGGTTTATATTCTGGTAAGTCCTTGCAATACCCAACTGGTTTATTTGAAAAGGCTGTAAGCCGCTGATTTTCTTCTCTTTGAACAATACCTCACCACTTGTAGGCTTATAGACACCACTTATTATATTGAATAATGTGGTTTTGCCCGCTCCATTGGGTCCTATGAGTCCGTATATGCACTTTTCCTTTACTTCCAGTGACACATCATTTACAGCAATAAGTCCGCCAAACTTTATGGTAACATTATTTAACTTCAGCACTTTTCTTCACCATCTTTCTCATATATGCTTTTAATATGTCAACAATTCCATATAATCCCTTAGGAAGGAACAGTATGACAGCCATTAGGAAGAACCCGTACACAAGCATCTGGTAGTTGCCCACACTCTGGAGTGATTCAGATATTATTGTCAATACTGCTGAGCCTATAATTGGGCCATATAGATTGCCAGTTCCTCCAAATAACAGCATGGTTAAGAATAAAACCGATTGAGAGTACATGAAGCTCTCTGGACTTATGAAACAAATAAAGTGAGCATATAGTGCTCCAGAAAACCCTGTAAAGAACGCACTGATAGCAAAAGCCATGATCTTATAATATCTTACGTTAATCCCCATACCACTTGCAGCATGAGGGTTCTCTCTGATGGCAATCAACGCTCGGCCTACCCTGGAATTGACAATTCTCTGCTTTATCACCAGGAATACTGTTACTAGCACTAGCATTAATGCGAAGAAGCTCAAATTAGTGTCAAAAACCAAGGGGCCAAGCTTGATTGGAGGTATCCCAATAATTCCTGACATTCCGTTAGTTATATTGTCTGCTTTAGATACAAATATGAAGACAAGTTGTCCAAATGAAATAGTAAGCAATGCAAGGAAATGATGCACAAGCTTCGCAGCCGGAAACGCAATCATTATTGCTATCATGGTAGCCAAAGTGGCCCCTAGCAGCATTCCTATCCATACAGGTATTGGAAACTTTGTTGTGAATATAGCTGATGTATATGCCCCAATTGCAAAGAAAGCAGCGTGTCCGAGTGATATTTGTCCCGAGTATCCGAATAATATATCCAATCCCGAAACGGCTATTATATATATGCCTATAATGCACAAAAGCAATATCAGATACTGGCTGCCCCCAAAAGCTACCCCCAACATGCCTACTAAAAATAAAATTATGATATTCGGAAGATACTTTTTATAATCTTGCAACATCTATGATTCCTCCACAATAAAATATTGATAGTGTTTCTTAGGATTACTATTCCTTAATCATATACCTTTGACTTGAATAGACCAGTAGGCATAAATATCATTATTACAATCAAAACGAAGAATGATATAAAATCCTTGAAAACTGAAGAAATATAACCTGCCACAAAGGTTTCAATAAAACCAAGTAAAGTTGAACCCACGATAGCTCCATACATATCTCCGTATCCGCCGATAACTGAGCCCGCAAATCCCTTTAAGCCAACCATCGAACCCATTGTGATGCTTACGCCGTACATTGGACCTATCATTATACCTGCAATACCTGCAAGTGCAGAAGATAATCCCCAGGTAACAGCTGTAGTAAAGGGAACATTGATTCCTAATGAGCTGGCTGCCATTGGATCCTGCGCTGCTGCCCTCATAGATGTACCAAATTTTGTCTTCGACATGAATATATGCAGCGCAACCATGCAAAGTAGTGATACCCCTAGTGCAAGCAATGATTCAGGCACTATATTTATTCCCCCGATATTAATCAGGCTTTTACCAAAAATAGACGGGAACTGAAAAACTCTGCTGCCCCAGATGAGCATTGCTGCATTCTGCAGCAGTATGGAAAGCCCAATCGTCGCCAGCACTATATAAATGCCTGTAGCACCTCTCTTCAGCAGTATCCTGATGAGGAATTTCTCAATCAGCATTCCAAATATAAACATAATTACAACGGTAAGCAGTAAGGCAACCAAAAATGGAAGCCCCATTATGCCATAAAACGTCAATCCTAGAAATGCGCCAAGCATCAAAAGCTCCCCTTGGACAAAGGTCATTTGTCCAGATGCCTTGTAAATCAAGCTGTAGCCTAAAGCAAGCAAACCGTAGACGCTGCCTATCATCAAGGAGCCGATTATTAGTTGTATAAGCATGGGTAACAACACCCCTCTCTATAAACTCAAGTTTCTGTAACTATTCATTTTTCTATTGTATTCGATTTTAATCAATATCAAAGTATCTGAGGTATTTATTTGTAGTTACCGGTGGGCACAATCGCTTTAAAAGGTTTGTGCCCTCCAGTATTTAACTACTTTTAATCGAGAGTACTATTTCTTAGTTTCGAGGTACTTTTCTAATGGTACATTCTTACCACCCTGGATTATATATGCTCTTGCTGTGCTGACACCATCGCCAGTTCCAGCTGTGAAGTCGAATTTGCCAGCTATGCCTTCATAGGTATTGATACTTTTTATAGCATCCCTTATTGCTGTACCATCAAGGGAATTAGCATTCTTTAAGCCCATCGCCAGTATCTTTGCTGCATCGTACGCTCTGTATGCTGTGTCGTTAACAGGCATACGAGCATATTTCTTCACATAAGCTTCGAGGAAGCTCTTTTCAGCTGCATTCATGGCTCCTTCAGGAGATTCAGGAATTACATATCCACATGAGAACACTGCACCGTCAGCTGACTCGCCAGCAACCTTTACTATATCAGGAGTGTTGAAGCCCTCAGGTCCGAATACAAATCCCTTCCATCCAAGCTGTCTGAACTGTTTCATCTGCATCCCCATGTCTTCTGCGCTTGCATAAAGGAACATTGCATCTGCACCGGAACTGATCATTTTTGTCATCTGACCAGTAAAGTCAGTATCTCCACCCTGGAAATTTTCATGGAGTATTACTTCTATTGTTCCATCTTCTTTTAATGCCTTAAGCAGGTTATCAGATCCGCCCTTTGCATATTCTGTTGAGCTTGATAACAAAGCAAGCTTCTTGACACCCATCTTTTTCATTGCCTCAATGAGAGCACCATTGTACCAACCAGAATGTGCGTTTCCTCTGAAAATATACTTATAACCTTGAGCTGTCCACTTTGGACTTGTACCTGTACCTACTTCGGGAATGCCAGCCTTCTCTACGAGATTTGCTGTGGCAAGTATATTTCCGCTTACTAGAGATCCAAGTATAACATTTACCTTATCCTCTTGTATAAGTCTGGTTACTACTTTAACTGCAGTTTCTGCAGAAGCCTTATCATCATATTCAACAAGTTTTATCTTCTTACCATTAATTCCGCCCTGTTCATTGATTTCATCGACAGCTAATCTTGCACCTTCCTGCAGTGGTATACCAATCAATGAAGTAGGTCCTGTGAGTGGAGCGTAAAAACCCATTTTTATTTCTTCTGTAGGTGCTGCAGTTGTGGCTGCATTGTTGGCACAACCAGTGAATGTAAACATAAATACCAAAGCTAAGACCAGACATATTAACTTCTTATACATACCTTACTTCCCCCTTAAACTAATTTATTAGGTTTTCATCTTTAGGAACTAACTGATTCTATAAAATTTATTCCTCACTTGCCCTGTAATCCTCCCTTCTCTGATTTATAAATATATGAGAAATAAATATAGACATTTTAACTGGCAAAACCTCATTGGTCATACATTTAATAACATTTATTCAACTTCCTCAATATTTCTAGTGTTTCCAATGCTTTCCAACTTTTTTGCCATGAATGTTATCGTTTTCGGTAACGTTTCCGTTAACGTGTGCAATTTAGTTCAAAAATAATAGGTTCTTACCTATATTAAATATTAATATTAAATTACTACTTTCCTAATTCACCGGTGGATTTTCTTACTACCAGCTCCACATCTAACAATATGGACTTCACATTTTTTTTCTTCTCCAATAGGTTAATCATAAGATGCGCTAGCTTCTTTCCCTTCTCAAAGGAACGTTGCCTTATGGTAGTAAGTGGAGGATTGTAATATTGAGCTGTTTTAATATCATCGAATCCCACAATAGACATATCTTCGGGTATGTGCATTCCATGTTCCTTTATGGCATTTGCGGCTCCGATAGCCATCATATCTGAGGCGGCAAATATACCAGTCGGCTTCATCCCTCTATCGAATATATTATTCATCGCATTGTATCCATTATCGACTGATGATGTCTGAATTTCCACCAAGTCAGGATCAAACGGAATATTATATTTAGCCAAAGCGGCTTTATACCCATCAAAGCGGCTTTCGCTGCTTGCCAGATTCCCCGGACCATTTCTTATCATCCCTATTTTTCTATGTCCTAGCGAAATCAAGTGTTCAACTGCCATATATCCGCCTAAGTGATTGTCAATGTCCACGTATACAACATTTTCCTCATTAAGTATTCTTGAGGTGGCAACAAAAGGAGCCCCCATTTCATGTAGTAGAGATATGACATTTTTATTATGGCTCATAGGGCTTAGCAGCACAAACCCGTCAACACGGTTTTGGGTAAATGCATATTCTATAAAATCCACCTTTGGATAATAACAGAACATAAGATAATATGAACGTTTATTAAGCTCATTAAGTATTCCCTCTATAACTTCTGCGTAGAAGGGATTCCCCAGTACATAGTTTGCTTCATAAGGTATAACCAAACCTATACAATTACTTTTCTTGGATGATATCCCCTTTGCAAAAGCATTTGGCTGAAACCTGTGCTTTTCTATCAATTCCATAATAGTCTGACGCGTTTCAGGTTTTACATCCGGTTTGTTGTTCAATACCCTTGATACAGTTGTACATGATACATTTGACATTCTCGCAATGTCTTTTATGGTTAGTTTCATATTACTACCTCTATCTCAGTATTTTTGATAGCGTTTCCGTAACCGTTTTCAGTTTCACAATTAATAGATTCTACAAAATATATTATTATCCTTCGTTGTTAAAAAATTATCTTTTAATTTTGAATTTTATAAACAGGGCTTTTAAACCATTTTTTAGAATCGAATCTGGCACAAACCTCCAAACTGTTTGGCTGCCAGGGTTATACTGCAAATAAAAAAGGACACTGTACTATTCATTAATACAGTGCCCCCCGTCTAAAGCTTGAAATCGTTATACAGCCTCATTACCCAAGTCTGCTTCTGTAAACTGACTGTTGTAAAGGTCAGCGTAGAAGCCGCCCTTGACCAAAAGCTCTGTATGGCTGCCTTGTTCTATTATTGTTCCATGATTCATAACCAGAATAAGATCAGAATCACGAATGGTAGACAATCTGTGGGCAATTACAAAGCTGGTTCTGCCCTGCATCAGATTTGTCATTGCTTTTTGTATAAGCAGCTCTGTTCTAGTATCAACATTGCTTGTAGCTTCATCAAGAATCAGCATCGAAGGGTCTGCAAGAATCGCACGAGCGATTGTCAGAAGCTGTTTCTGTCCCTGCGAAATATTAGAAGCCTCTTCATTCAATACTGTTGCATATCCTTCCGGAAGTGTCTTGATAAAGTGATGCGCGTGCGCTGCCTTTGCAGCATCTATAATATCTTCCTCTGTTGCTCCTTCACGTCCGTACGCAATATTATCCCTTATGCTTCCATTGAAAAGCCAGGTGTCCTGAAGAACCATTCCGAACATGGTACGCAGATCTCCACGCTTGATATCCTTTATGTCAACTCCATCAACAGTAATTTTCCCTCCCTGGATTTCATAGAAACGCATCAAGAGATTTACCAGTGTGGTTTTACCTGCACCTGTCGGACCTACGATAGCGATTGTCTGGCCCTCTTTGACATCGATGCTCAGATCCTCCATAAGTATAGCATCTTCCTTGTAGCCGAACCTTACATGCTCAAATTTGACTTCACCCCTAGGGGCCTTTATTACTGAAGAATCCTCTCTATCCGCCGTCTCTTCAGTTTCATCCAGCACTTCAAAAACTCGTTCAGCAGATGCTATTGTGGATTGTATCACATTGGCTATATTTGCCAACTGTGTAATAGGATGTGTAAAATTCCTTATATATTGTATGAATGCCTGTATATCTCCGATTTCAATTTTCCTTTTTGCCACCATAAGGCCACCTATAACGCATACAATTACATATCCTATGTTGTTTACAAAATTAAGTGCGGGGAATATCACTCCTGACATAAACTGTGCCTTCCAGCCTACGTTATAAAGCCTCTCATTTATTTTCTCAAACTCAGCTATTGAATCCTCTTCATGACCGAAAGCCTTTACTATCTTGTGTCCTGTGTACATTTCCTCCACATGACCGTTCAATGCCCCAATACTTTTTTGCTGGTCTGCAAAGTATTTTTGCGACTTCTTTGCTATGAATGCAGTTATCAGTAAACTCACAGGCAATGTTACTATAGCAATAAGTGTCATTACCGGACTGATTGTCAGCATCATAATGAGTATCCCTGCTACCGTTACAAATGATGTAATAAGCTGGGTAAGACTCTGCTGCAGTGTTGCTGCAATATTGTCCATATCGTTTGTGACACGACTCAAAATCTCTCCGTGGGTATGTGCATCAAAATACTTGAGAGGAAGCCTGTCAAGCTTTGACTTTACATCGTTTCGCATAGTATAAACCGTTTTCTGGGATACACTTGCCATTATATAAGACATCATGTAGCTGAAAAGTGCACTTATAATATATAGTGCGACCATCATGAGCAATATCTGCCCGATATAAGTGAAATCAATACTTGGCGCAGACGGATTCTTGAGAATCCCCTCTCCAAGCTTGGTAGTGGCTTTCCCCATTACTTTTGGTCCTAGTATATTGAAGACAGTACTCGCAACAGCAAATATCAGCACTGCTAAAAAATTATATTTCTGTGGCGACAAGTATTCTACAAGTCTTTTAGTTGTTACTTTAAAGTTCTTCGCTTTTTCCACTGGCCGACCCATACCGCCCATAGGACCTCCATGTCCGCCGACCGGTCCTCCGCCAGGTCTTTGCGTTCTTTGCTGCGTCATGCTATCTCCTCCTCTGACAACTGGGAGGATACGATTTCACGATATACCTCGCAGGTATTCATTAACTCCTTGTGCCTGCCCATTCCTACTATTGAACCGTTATCCAGTACGATTATCCTGTCGGCATCCATAACTGTGCTCACTCTCTGAGCAACAATAATTACTGTCGATTCCACCGTTTCTTTCCTTAGGGCTGCACGCAGTCGGGAATCAGTCTTAAAATCCAAGGCTGAAAAGCTGTCATCAAAAATATATATCTCAGGCTTTCGAACTAATGCACGGGCTATTGAAAGTCTCTGCTTCTGACCACCCGAAATATTAGTGCCGCCCTGAGCAATTTCAGAGTTGAATCCATCCTTCCTCTCTGCAATGAATCCTTTTGCCTGCGCAGTTTCGGCAGCATGTCTTATTTCCTCATCGGTCGCATCATCCTTGCCATATCTGATGTTATCGGCTATAGTACCTGAAAACAGCACCGCAGTTTGTGGAACAAAACCGATTTTTGCTCTCAAATCCTTCTGTGTCATATCCCTGACATCTATGCCATCCACCAGTATACTTCCGCTTTCAATATCATAAAAGCGCGGTATAAGATTGATAAGCGTTGATTTTCCTGAACCGGTGCCTCCTATAATTGATGTTATCTCCCCTGGTTTAGCCACAAAGGAAATGTTGCTTATCGCTGGTTCTTCTGCGCCAGGATAGCTGAAGACAACATCCTTGAATTCCACATAACCTCTCTGCTGATCGGCTTTATTGGGTTGATGAGGGTTAACAATCTCCGGATTCATATCAAGAACTTCATTGATTCTTGCTGCAGACGCCTGTGCACGGGGAACCATTACATACATTATGGATACCATTATGAGAGAAAACATTATCTGCATAGCATACTGAAGAAATGCCATCATATCTCCCAGCTGCATCTTGCCGCTGTTTATCCTTAGTCCGGCAAACCAAATAATAGCCATAGAGGTAACATTCATGAAAAGCATCATTATTGGCTGCATTGCTGCCATAATCTTATTAACCCTTATAGATGTATCTGTAAGATCTCCATTAACTTCCGCAAACCTGTGCCGTTCTATATCCAGTCTGTTAAATGCACGTATTACTCTTATACCTGTAAGGTTTTCACGTAATACAAGATTGACCTTATCAAGCTTTTTTTGCAGTGACTTGAATATTGGTACTACCGTAGCCGCAAGAATACCAATCAGTATCATAAGCACAGGTAAAACGATAGCAAGAATCATGGTCAGTGGCTTATCCTTGGATAATGCCATAATAATACCTCCGATGCACATGATAGGGGCATATATCATAAAACGCATACCCATGACAATAAGCGTCTGCACCTGATTGATGTCATTGGTAGTCCTCGTAATCAACGAAGCAGTACCAACCTTATCAAATTCATGCAGTGAATAGCTTTCTACCCTTTCAAAAACCTTGCTTCTTATAATTCTGCCATAACCCAATGCAACTCTTGCAGATAAATAACTGCCAACAATCGCACAAATGCTGCTTCCCAATGCTACAACAAGCATGTAGCCGCCGTATCTCCATATATAGCCTGTATCGCCCTTCATCATTCCATTATTTACGACATCTGACATAAGCGTCGGTAAATATAGCTCCGCCATAGCCTGAAGAAATAAAAACAATACAACGAAAAATACAGACCATATGAATGGTTTTAAAAACCTAAATAATCTAAACATAAATAACCCTTTCCATCAGCTAAAGCTGCATAACCCGCTAGTATAATTTAATCTAATCTATCAAATATTTCCTTCATTTCCAGTATAAGCTCATTTAACCTTTCAATGTCTTTGTCATTAAACGAATCCAGTCTCTCCATCATCTCTCCCTTGATTCTTTTAATATTTTCATTAATATATTCTTCGCCTTTTTTTGTCAAAGCTAAAATAATTACTCTTCTGTCATTGGAATCAAATGCTCTCTCCACAAAACCGTCATTTATCAGCTTATCTGCTATAACAGTGAGATTAGGTTTTGGAACCATCATTTTTTCACTGTAATAGCTCATTGGCTTTCTATTTTCCTTGCTGATATGGAATAAAAGCCCCATCTGCTGCTTTGGCATTTCAAAAGTAGGATGAACCCTCATAAGTTTTTTGAACATTGCAGGTAAAAAATTCAACAAGTTTTCAGCTAGTTTCTCCCTATCCAAGAATGATGCACCTCCATTTATTACTCTTCTTACGTAATTTACTATCTATAATTATAACTACTTATAATAGTTACGTTTTATAACTATTATATAATATCACTATTATTATTATATGGCAAATACTTTTTCATACAAAAAATAATAGTGCTGTACTCATTTTGCTGAGTACAGCACTATTATTTTTTGCATATGTTAATCAAATCTATTTTGTGGGCAATTATTGAGTTAATTCCATAAATTAGCTTATTTTCTATAAGAAATTTTCAAATTTTGCGTCAAGACATGTATATAGCACATATCATGGAAGTGTACGCACTAAAGACTCCCTTATGCGTACTAATTTAGCAGTATACCTGGAGGGTCTTATGGATAAGAAATTATATAAGCGATATATTGAGAACTTCGATATCAATCTGTTGGATTGCAGACCCCTTGGTGGAGGCCACAACGGAATTGTATATCTACTGCCCGAAGGGAAGGTTATCAAGATATGCTATGAAGCCAATAGCTGCAAAAAGGAATACGATATTCTAAAAAGAATAAAGAGAAATAATTATTTCCCTCGAGTATACGGCATGATGGGAAATTACATGATAAGGGACTATGTGGATGGAATCACTCTCAGTAAACATATCAAGCACTATGGCTTTGACAAGAAGCTGGCGGTGAACCTGATGGAGCTTTTAGAAGAATTCAAAAGATTGAATTTTAAGAAGCAGGATATACGCTGCAAGGATATAATGATTCAGCCTGATGGTCGACTGATGGTCATTGATCCTAAAAAGTTCTATTCAAAACAACGTGATTTTCCCAAACACCTGTCCAAAGGTTTGTATAAACTGGGGGTGCTTGACAGCTTCATGAATATTGTCAGGGAAGAGAAGCCGCAGCTATACAAGCAGTGGCACAGCAAGGTTAATGACTATATCTATCAAAAACAAAATGAGTATAAATAGCAAAAAAGACTGTATCAGGTGAAATTGCACCTGATATAGTCTTTCTTAATATGCTAAAGCATCTTCAAAACGTACATAGTTCAGTAATTTGCTCTCCTTAAACAGCCACAAACCAACAAAACCTTCATTTATCAATTTTCCCTGCTGCTCAAGATCACCAAGGGGTATGCTTAAAAGCTTGCTTGTTTTCTTTTCTGCCATTGGCTCCAGATCCATGTGAAGGATGAACCTCCACATCCCATCTTTTCCATCTTTATCAGTTCCATATTTTTTCTTGAGTGCTTTTATTCTTAAACCGCTTTTAATTATATTAAATAAGCTGAAAACATTCTGAGGAGATACAGTACAAAGCAAATGACTGTAGCCAAATTCCTTCACCATTGGTATGGCTTGCTGCAGTGTCAAGCTCTGCAGCGAATTTCCCCTGTAATCAGGATGTACAACTGTCGTTTCAAGATGAGCCACCTTTGCCAGCTCTTTCTGCGGCATATTTATGTCATTTCCCAGATTTTTCTCAGACCAGCCCGGAAAACCTATATAACGATAAGCAATCAGCTCTCCTGCTTTATTGTATACACCAATTATTTTTGCTCCGTTTTTCATATCCTCAAGCATATCTTCGTAAGAATCCATGTATAGTACCTGCTTGTTGGGAAGCTGGTTATAGACATATTTCTGGAGTTCAACTGCAGCTTTAAGCTCTCCTGTTGTTATAAGTCGCATAGCATACTCATCCTGTTCTATTCTATCATCCTTGTGTTTAATTAGTTGTCCTGTCTTTAATACCATCATATGTCGGCCTCCTTTCAAAATCCCTTTGGTTTTAGCAGATTCTCCACAGTGTGACAACTTTTGTCATATTATCAAGTTGTCTCTTTAATTAATAATATCACAGACAACTCATTATTGTCAATCAAGTTGTCTGTTAGATAAAAAATTAACTGCTATCTTCTCAGATAACAGTTTTTTAAATTAAACTTTATTTACGTATTTATCTACCTTGTCAGAAATATTAGCATCATTCCCTACATAAAGAATAATATCATTTGAGTAAAACACCAGTTTCGGTCCCGGTGACAGATACAGGTGTCCGGAGCGGTTTATTCCTATTATCGTCGCACCTGTATGATCCCAGAAACGCACCTCCCCGATTGATTTTCCTATGAGATGGCTTTTTTCAGATATTTTCAGCTCCAAGGGATATATAATTCCAATATTTCTAAGAAGCATAGCCTGCTCAATAACCGAGTCCACCCGTTCAATAACAGATTTTTCAATGGACCTTTTTTCATCCATTAGTTTGTAAATATCCTCTCTAAGGGACAAAATTCTATCTTTTGACTGGTACTCCTTTATGAAAGTATTAGCTGCTTCTTTGGATTTTATTAAAATACCTTTTTTTTCGATAACATTCACAACCCGCAGCTCTTCCAGCAGCTTCAATGCTCTTCTGATTGTTTCCGGAGAAACGCTGTACTTGCCCGAAAGTGTAGATCGTCCTTTGACCATTTCGCCAACTTTCCATTCGTCGTTAAGAATACTATAAGCTATATCCAGTGCTATCTTCTCATATTTTGCAACAGATTCACCTTTATCTTCCAAATGGTTTTTCAAATTCATTTCAACACCCTCTGCAATTCTTAATTCAAATTATTAAATATTACATACTCTAATTCTTCTATTCTTGTAAGCAGTTGTCAAGCAAATTATACTTTACACCAAGGAACTATTCCTGTTCTTGGCTTTCTAAATGTCTTGCATCCAGATGCCTCATTTCCATTATAAGAAAAATTCCTGTTATTATTGACGAAGTTAAATCTGCTACAGGTCCAGCCATCAGCACCCCATCCAAACCATAGAACCTTGGCAGGATAAGCAATGCAGGTATAAGTATTAAAACCTGCCTTGATAATCCTAAAAAGGATGCATGCTTTGGCTTTCCAACCGCCTGGAAATAGTTTGAAGATACTATCTGGAATCCAATAATCGGAAGGAAGATTAGAAATATCTTTATTGCTCTAGCTCCAAATTTTATCAGTTCTGCATCTTCCCTATTAAACATAGCAACTAGCTGGTAAGGAAATATCCTTGTAGCTATAAATCCGATAAATGCAATGGATGTAGCAGCAAAAATCGCCAGCTTCAAAGCTTTTTTCACCCTGTCAAACTTTAGCGCACCATAGTTATATCCAATTATGGGCTGGGCTCCTTGATTTATACCAAATATCGGCATGAGTATCAGCATAGTGATGCTCATAACTACACCCATTCCTGAGACCGCAATATCTCCGCCATATACAGTCAGGCTCTTGTTCATGATAACATTTAACAGGCTTGCAGCCATCTGCATCAAGAATGGAGCCGCACCTAAGGTAATGATTTTAACAACCATCGGCAAATGCAGCTTCAAATTTTTCAGATGGACCTTAAGAATGCTTTTGCCTCCCAGAAAATGATAAAGTACCCATACCGCTGATACCGTCTGTGATAAGACAGTTGCTATAGCAGCACCCTTGATGCCCCAGCCAAATACAAAGATAAAAATGGGGGCTAATATTGTATTCAAAATGGCACCTATCAGCATTGTGAACATAGCGATTTTGGGATTCCCCTCAGCCCTGATGAAGTTGTTCATTCCAAAGCCTATTGTCTGGGCTACAGTCCCCCAGAGTATGATTCCTAAATAGTCCTTTGCATACGGGAGCACCGCCTCACTGGCTCCAAAAGACCTTAAGAGCGGCTCTAAAAAAATCAGGCCTATAGCCGATATTATCACTGCTGCGACAATTAACAGCACCATTGCATTTCCTAAAATGAGCTCAGCTTCTTCCTTTTTTCCTTCTCCCAGTCTAATAGAAATCAATGAGTTTGCCCCTATACCTATAAGCATGGCAAAGGCCATAATCGCCAACATAATCGGAAAGCCTATAGTTATTCCGGCAATTCCTAAAGAACCTACACTATTCCCGATAAAAATACGGTCTACTACATTATATAAAGCATTTACCAGCATTCCTACAATTGCCGGTATTGAAAACTTCACTAGAAGTTTTGATACTTTCTCTTCTCCCAGCTGTCTCGATCGATCCATTCTGCTCTCCTCTACTTGAAACAAATATTATTTCAGTTTATAGCATTTCCATTTTTGCGCATATAATTACTGATTGATATTGTAATAATACTAGCTATATCCAAGAAAATCAAGCATTGCTTGTGGGTTTGAGGATATTTCTTAAACTGCCTTGCAGCAGATAGTTGAATTCTGATATAATGAATATATAGTTAATTATTTAACGAGGTGTGCAATGGAAAGTGATAGCAGGATTGCCGTAATAGGCATAGTGGTACAGAACAGAGAAGAAACAAGCAGAAAGCTTAATGAAATATTGAGTACTTTCGGCAATATAATTGTAGGAAGGATGGGCATACCCTATAAAGAGAAGGATGTGTCTGTTATGTCCATAATAGTTGATGGTACGAATGATGAAATCGGCGCATTGGCCGGGAAGCTTGGAAGTATAAATGGTGTTAAGGCAAAGGTTGCATTGACACATTAACAAATTGACCAATACTCTAAGATGGCGGAGTTTTCCAACATCAAGGAGAATATTTAATCCTGACGAGATGGAAGGCTCTTATCGAAGGGGGAATACGCATGTTGAATACTGCTGTAAACTCCTCCTGACAAATACAGGAGGTTTATTATTTATCATATTATTATTTTAATGGAGGTTTTATTGTGAGTAGTAATTCTAAGAAAATACAATTTATGACTAGAACGGCACTTTTGCTTGCATTGGTAATCACTGTACAAATGGCAGGAAGGCTTATACCCAATAGCAACTTCGTGGTAGGCCCACTTGTGAATGCATGTCTGCTTATTTCTACTGCCCTTGCAGGAGTGTGGAGCGGAATCATAATTTCTGTTATCTCACCTTTTGCATCACTTATTAATAATCATGCCCCTGTAGCAGCAGCACTGCTGCCCTTTGCCCCTTTCGTCGCAGCTGGCAACGCTGTATATGTTCTATGCTACTATTTGCTAGGAAAGAAAAATTCCGTTGTAGGTGTGGGTATCGGATCGATATTGAAATTTGCTTTTCTCTATTCATCTATAAATATATTCCTTCAGTTATTTAGCTTCCCTAAGTTCGCTAAAGTACTGACATTCCTCTTTGGATGGCCTCAGCTGATAACAGCCCTGATAGGCGGTATACTCGCCCTCGCTGTTGTGAAGATATTAAAAGGCCATATTACAGAGTAAAAAGCATAAAAAATGAAGAGAATCTTTGAAAAGATTCTCTTCATTTTATTTTATTTCCCTCATATGTTTTAAGTGACCGTTGTTTTTTACAAGCAATATCTCAGAGAGAATACCAAAGGCTATCTCGGAGGCAGTATCCCCGCCCAGGTCCAGACCTATAGGCGCATATACCTTTTCAAGTTCAGACCTGTCGCAGCCTTCGTCCAAAAGCTGGTCAAAGACATATTTCGTCTTCTTACGGCTTCCTATCATTCCTACATAAGCAGCGTCCCTTCCTATTGCAGCCTTCAAAGCTTCAGTGTCGCATATATGTCCTCTTGTTACAATTACTACATAGCAGTTGTTGTCCAAGGGATAATTACTCATGCATTCACCGATATTCCCAATAAAGATATCGCAGCCGGGAAACCTTTCAGCATTTCCGTATTCCTCCCGGTCCTCAATAATCACTGCATGAAAGCCCATCAGCTCTCCAAGCTTATATAATTCAAGAGCTATATGTCCGCCGCCAGCTATAACCAGCCTGTCCTTTTCCTTGAATACCTTTATGAAAACACTTGCTTTTCCCCCGCACTGCATATGCAGTTCGCCGGATTCCGTAAGCTCCAGCTCCAGAAGTCTGTTTTTCCCTTCTTCCATGCTCTCAAGTGCGTATTTCCTGGCTGTATTTTCAAAGTTTCCTCCACCAATTGTACCCATGGTTGTTCCATCCTCAAACACAGCCATCATAAAGCCTTGCTTGCCTGGTGATGACCCTTCTTCCTCTACTAAAGTAACAAGAGCTGCTTTCCTGTTAGCCTTGATTTCCGCAGCCAGCTTTTCCATAAGTGCGTATTCCATCATTTCACCTTCCAAATCTTTCTTTTCTTAGGTATAGTATTGCTTCCAGCACACCACCTGCCACCGACCGTGCCTTATCCGAAATGGTATAGCAATATTCCCTTATTCCCCTTGGATCCACATCGCCGATTTTCAGTCCTTCTTTTACATAAGTATTATCAGCAATTAGTCCTCTTATAACCCCTGCAATGGATGACTTCACCGGCTCATTATCTATAAGCGCAACTACATCCCCCTGCTTTACTATATCACCTATTTCAAGAACGTTCTTTATTATACCGCTTCTAGAGGCACGAAGCAGCCTCTCCTGTGAATAGCCCATGATGTTTCCGGGTATTCCTGTATCTGCTGCAGCCGAGCCTTTATATATAGCCATTCCCAAGTCATGTCCTCTTTTTGTCTCTACTACGGCATCCACATCCACGCCTGCTTCAAAACCTGGACCAACACCTACTGTAATAGGCGCCATTCCCCTGTTAGTCCCAAGATTCTTTTTAGCCATTATTGCATCAACGACTGCTAACGGCTTGACTTTATCAAGAATACAGCACTCACTGTCGCATAATATGGGAATGCTATTGTTGTCCCATATTCCAGCAATACTATCACTGCTCAATGCCTTTACAGCCCGCACCCCTTCAATCTCGGCCTCACCTATAAGAATTGCATTTGCAAAGGACGCACAGCGCCTTACAACCAGAGGCTCCTCGATATCAGTGAGAAGCAGTCTGAAGCCGCTTTTATAAAGTCTGTGGGCTATACCGGTAGCCAGATCTCCCGCGCCTCTAATAACAATTACATCATCCATTTTCATCCTCCAGCTTTAGGGCTGATTTGTATTCCTCTGGGGTATCGATATCAAACCCTATAGTATCATTATCAAATTCAACTGCGACAATATGCCCTTCAAGTCCCTCAAGCAGTGTACGCCCTCCCGCATCTCCTCTGAGACTTAAAAGCCTATCTCTTAGTAAAGAGGAAAATATCACAGGGTTTCCCCTGTTTCCATTATATAATGGGACAACCGCACTGCAGTTCTCCTGTGAAAAGCTTTCAATGAGCTGATTTATTATGCTGTCTGTGATAAAGGGCTGGTCTCCCACTAAGAACATGAATCCCTCCGCAGCCGGGCAGGAATTCTCTGCTCCAAGCCTCACAGACTGGCTTTGTCCTAACTCGGGAGCAGGATTATGCACAAGCTTTGCTCCATATTTTCTGCCGATGGAGGCTATTTCATCACTGGCACATACCAAGACAACCTCTCCAAGTTTTGAACGGTCAGCTGCTGCAAGTATTCTCTCTATTACGGGAACACCGCCTACAGGAAGCAGAAGCTTATTTCCGCCCATTCTCTTTGACAAACCTGCTGCAAGTATAATGCCGCTTATTTTCTTGACTGCATTCGTAAAGATGCAATTCTTCATACTGGCAATTACTATTTGTTCAGGATTATACCCATTATACAATAGCTTTTGTGCAATATCAAAAGCAGCTCTTCTCTCCTTTTCCCCCTCAGCCTTATTCACAATAAGGTATCTTTCAGAAAGAATCGGAGCAGCTTTGAAAAGTCCCTCCTTGTGCAGTATGAGCCTTAGTATCATATCTGCATCAATAATATCTCCTTCAGTGCACCCGAGCAGCTTGCAGAATAGCTCCGGCCTATGTACATTATCCGCACATACCTCTTTACCAACACAGTCCAAACCAATCAACCCTATTACCTTAGTGGTAGCAGATGGAATTACCGGCTCATGTTCTGCCGGTGCCTTTACCGGCCTGCCCTTTGAACCATCACCCTCGACCAGTATATAGTCAAATATACCCTTTGAGAATACAGTATCAAGAAACCCGGGACTAACTCCCAACAGCTTGCCTTCAGCGGAAAGCGACCTGCCAAGGACAGTTATTCCGCATTTATTTTCATTATCAAACAGCTCTAATGATTCTTCTTCAGAAATTACTATTTTGTCATATTGGCTCTGCTCAGGATAATAAATTGCAGTAGTCGTTGTGGCAAGAATCTTCTTTCCATCTGATGAAAGCTCTCTGGCAAGGCGGAACATTGTCGAGGTTTTGCCCCCTGCTCCTATGAGGCAAATCATATCTGCCCTTTCTAGTTTGATATTTATCATACTGTATAGGTTTTCCATACTATTACCTTCCAAATGTGCAATTGGGATATCTGCAGATATCGCAATTCTGGCATAGTCCCCCATGTCCCATCATCGTGAAATCCTTTTTGCAGAAGACCTCTCCCGCAAGAATTCTTGGCAATACAATATCAAGAACAGTAATTTTGTGATACATTCCACAAGCAGGAATACCCAACAGCGGAATGTTATTCTTATATCCCAGCATAAACATCGCCCCCGGAAGTACTGGTGATCCGTAAGTGACTATGCTGTCAGCAACCTCTCTAATTGCAGAAGGGGTAACATCGTCAGCATCGACAGACATTCCACCCGAAACAAACACTAATTGCACACCGCTTTTTATTTGTGCTTCAATGGCGGCTTTTATCTTCTCTTTACTATCAGGAGCATATATAGTATCTGTGAGCAGGCAGTCATAATCCGTAAGCTTCTTGGCAAGTACAGGCCCGAACTTATCTGTTATTCTGCCCTCAAACACTTCAGTACCAGTTACAACTATTCCTGCCTTAGGCTTTTCCAGCTCCTTGATCCAAATTACCTTGCCAAGTCTGCTGCATATTTCTTCAACCGCCTCTATGCTGCCCTTATCGATACAAAGTGGTATGATTCTTGTACCCGCTATAATTTTGCCTATATTGACCATTGTATTGTTATGAAGTGTGGAGAATATAACCATATCTATAGCATTTATACATTCAAGTGCCTCAAGGTTTATTTTCAAAAGCCCTTTTTTGTCAGCCTTTAAACTGATTTTACCTTCGGTGGGGCCTGTCAGAATAATTCCCTCCCCTGCTGCCGCTTCAGCTATCCTCATGGCAGCATCATCCTCATGGAGAGTATTGCAGTCCATTTCAAGCACGAATATATTATTTTTTCCCATCTTTTTAAGTTCTTCGATATCTTCAGCCTGTATTATATGCCCTTTCTTAAAGGCCGCTCCCTTGAATTCGCCTGGTACAATTTTCGTAAGATCATGAGCCAGTATAGTTCCTACAGATTCTTCCACCCTAATGCTTTTCATGAATTCTCCACCTCCTTATTATAATTGTAATTGAAAAACAGACATGGAGCAAGATGCATCCATGTCTGTCAATAAACCTTTATTTGGTTATTCTCATTGCTTCTTTTACATCTGCAATTAACTTACCCGAGCGTAGAACCTCATATGCTTTTTTTATATCTACGGAAAGGTTTCTGTCCTTATCATAGAAGGGTACTGCTTTTCTTATAGAATCAAAAGCGGCTTTTGTACCTTTTCCCATATGTATGTCGTTTCTCAAATCAACGGCCTGAGCAGCATGTATGGCCTCTATCCCCAATATGTAGAACATATTGTCAACTATCTTCCGTGTCTTCTGTACTATGTATGGAGCGTTGTTTGCATGATCCTCCATGTCTCCTGCCAATGAAAAGAAATCAGAAATTGCAGGGTTGGATAAATGTCTTATCTCAGTATCAAGGGATGTATAAGTCTTCTGTATTGTTGCAAATGCAAGTACATTATCCGCAGGTGAAAGGAATCTGGACAGCTTTGTAAATGCCGGATTACCAAGTTTAATCATCCTGTGGCATGAGACCTTTGAAAGCTGACTTAATGCCAAACCCAGCATTTCAAATCCCAAGGACCAATTGGTGACCTCGAAATTCGAGCAGGATATTATCTTTTTGTCATCCATTATTATGCATGGATTATCATCTGAGGAATTCAGCTGTATGTCCAGCAAGCCCTCAACATAAGCAACTGCATCCCTGACTGCTCCATGTACATGAGCTGAGCCTCGGAAGCTTAAAGGGTCCTGAACGGGCTTTTTCCAATCCGGTTCCCAAATATAGCTTCCCTCAAGATATTCTGTAATTCTCTCTGCACTGTATGCCTGTCCTTTATATGGCCTTATACGGTGCGTCCTTACATCCAGAGGAGAAACATTTCCATTTAGTCCTTCAAGGGATAATGCATATATTACATCTGATATATCTAAAAGCTCTTTTATATCATTTAATACAAGGGCTCCTTGTCCGGCTGAAAGTGCATTGGAACTCACTATAGCAAGACCATCCTTTGGTCCTAGCACCACAGGCTCCAAGCCCGCTCTTTTCAAGGCTTCAGCAGAAGCTATCCTCTCTCCGTTATAGAAGGCCTCCCCTTCTCCCAGCATTGCAAGTCCTATATGAGAAAGACAGGTTATATCTGCTTCTCCGATAGAGCCTCTTTCCGGAATAACCGGATGCACCCCTGCATTGAGCATATCCTTATACATAACAGCTATCTCAGGCTGTATTCCTGTCGCACCTACCAACAGTGTATTGAGCCTTGCGAGCATTATTGCCCTTACTTCATCCTCGGTCGCAATCGGGTCTACCCCAAGGCAGTGGGAGTATATGAGATTCCTATTATACTCCTGGAAGAACTCCTTAAAGACTCTTTTGTCTTTATTCCAACCAACGCCTGTATTGAAGCCGTAAACCGGCACATTACTGTCAACAAGATCGAACACCAGCTGTCTTGACGCTTTAAGTGCATCAATGGCTTCGGGAGTAATTTCCACCTTAAGTCCTTCCCTTGCGACCTTGACAACCTGCTCTATTGTCAAATCTCTGCCATTCAAATTCACAGTATCCATATGCTATCCCCTTCCACTGTTTTAAAACAATCTTTGATTCTATTTACATTTCTCTTTGATTTTTTCCATTATGCGCTCCGGAGTTGCCGGCAAGACATCTAGCTTTATATCAAGAGCATTGTTTATAGCATTTATTATTGCAGGGGCTGCAGCAACAGTTGCAACTTCTCCTACACTTTTTGCACCATAAGGGCCGTATTCCTCCCCTTCTTCAATAAGTAGCACCTTAACATCAGGCATATCTGGAGCATTAACAACAAGGTATCTGCCAAACCGGTCATTTTGAATCCTTCCCTTGCTGTCAAAAGTGATTTCCTCTGATAGAGCCATACCCATTCCCATCTGTATCGATCCCTGAATCTGCCCTATAACGAATTCCGGATTTATTGCCTTTCCAATATCATGAGCTGCCAGAAAATCCAGTACCTTTACCATTCCGGTAACTGTATCCACCTCAACCTCAACAAAGTTAGCACAATAGCTTGCAGGATTTCCTGGTGACTGGTATGTCAAAGTTTCTCCCGCCTCATCGCCATATTGGGTTTGAATAATCGATGCAATATCCCCATAGGACATTTTATTTGATTCCTTCTGTCTATCCCATATGAAGCCTTTTTCCATAACCACATCTTCTATATTGCATTCAAAAATACCTGCGCTGTACCTCTTAATTTTTTCTTTGACCAACTGTGAAACCTTCATTGCCGCTCCACCGCATACAAATGTCACTCTGCTTGCCTGGGTACCGGCAGAGTCAAAAGGACTTGCAAGAGTATCGGCTCCAGGTACGTATATCTTATCAATATCCATATCCAGAGTTTCAGCGACAATCTGCATCATAGTTGTATTTGTACCACAGCCCAAATCATGCAATGCACCTTTAAGCACTGCATACCCATCTGCGGAAATTCTCAGTGACATGGTAATAAAGTCCGGATATGCGCCAAAATACCCGTTCCCGTGAGCACAGCAAGCCATACCCACTCCGCGTACGAATCTGCCTTCATCCTTCTTTCTTGTATACCTTTCTTTCCAATTAAAAGCCTCAGCTCCTTTAGCAACACAATCGATTACTCTCGCATTGCCAAGATCGGGCCCTCCAATCGGATCCTTTTCATAAGGATGAACAAGATTCTTAAGCCGAAGTTCCACAGGGTCCATCCCAAGGCCTCTGGCGACATTCTCGATGTTTATCTCGGTTATAGCGTGCAGCTGCGGTGAACCATAACCTCTTGCTGCTCCACCTATCGGTGTGTTTGTATAAACGCTTGCAGTACTATACTTTTGATTCTTTATCCTGTACAACTTAAAAGCTTTTTTACCCATTGCCATTGCAATAGCGCTTCCGTTTGTAAAATATGCCCCTGCATCCACAAGAACGTGGATGTCTCTTGCCAGAATATTTCCTTCCTTATCCACAGCAGTTTTTACTGTGCCTATGGTTTTGGTCCTTGTTCTAGTTCCAATTATTGCTTCCGTCCTGTCCATAACAAGCTTAACCGGCTTTTTCAATTGTTGAGAAATATAAGCACAAACCGGCTCAATTGTCG
The DNA here is from genome assembly GCA_035628995.1 of Clostridia bacterium. Taxonomy (NCBI): domain Bacteria; kingdom Bacillati; phylum Bacillota; class Clostridia; species Clostridia bacterium. The sequence continues at coordinate 33,858 of DASPIR010000028.1, forward strand.
GCTGGCTCTTTCCCCCAAAGGAACCTCCAAGAGTGGTTTTTATGACACGGACACTGCTGTCTGGTATTCCTAATGCTTCTGATATAATAAGCTGTACCTGAAAAACAACCTGGCAAGGCGTCCATACGGTAATATTCCCACAAGGGTCGGTATCTGCAATGCAAGCGTGGGTTTCCATTGCTGCATGATGCACTTTGGGGGTTTCAATCCTATCGTCCACAACAAGATATGCATTCTCCATTTCCTTAGCGGGGTTTCCGCAGCCAAACTCTTTACTGAATACAACGTTGCCGGATTCATGAATCTTTACAGCATCAGCCTTTAATGCATCCTCCGGATTTATAATAACAGGAAGTTCTTCATATTCAACCTCAATAAGCCTAACCGCCTTCTCTGCTGTATGCTTATCAACCGCTACTACAGCGGCAACTCTGTCCCCATAATAGCGGATTTTGTCTGAAAACAAGCACTCATCCTTTACAACCTCTAAACCGCTTATCCATCTATGCGAATTATAGAGGTTATGCGGAGAATTCTTATAGGTAAATACAGCCTTTACCCCGACTAGGGCTTCTGCTTTTGATGTATCTATATTCTTTATCCGACCATGGGCAATATTGCTAAGCAGGAGCTTGGCATGGAGCATCCCCGGCAGTACCATATCCCCTACATACTTGGTTTTCCCCGTAAGCTTCTCTCTTACATCATGCATTGGAACATAAGTCCCGACATACCTCAGATTTTCTGCCACTATCTTTCACCCCCGGTAAGCATATCCCCAAACAGCATATTATAAATATCAATACCAGCACCTGTTACTTCATCTATCTTGTTCTCATATCTCTTTACCCCGTTTATTGAGTCTTTGACATGATCCTGAAGCGCAGATACAAACCTATAGCCCAGTTCCACAGTCGGTTTGCTGCCCCTTAAGGCGTTCTCCGCCATTACCGCATGATATGGAATCGGGGCTGCAGATCCAATTACAATACTTGCATCTTCTATTACACCAGTGCTGCTATCATATTTTACTGCAGCAGCTACATTGATGTTTGCAATTACAACTGTTGTTCTGCTGCTTTCCCTGCCGTACTTGCTGAAAGCACTTCTACAGCCGCCATTTACATATGGAATCAGCATCTCTATAATAGCCTCATCTTTTTTTAGGCTGTTTTTACTTATTCCTATGACAATTTCATCTATAGTTCTTAAAGTTGTTTTACCATTGCTGTTAATTGTTCTAATCAGTGCATTTACGGCAAGAAGTGCAGGAATGGAATCCCCTCTGGGAGAGCTGTTTGCAATATTTCCTGCCATGCTCGCAGCATTCCGTATCTGCTGTGAACCAACCTGCCTTGCGGCTTGCCCAACACATGCAGCATATTTGTTTATGATTTCACTTTCTCCTATTTCAGCGAAGGTAACATTTGCACCTATCTTTATAAAGCCGTCATCAATTTTAATATGCTCAAGCTCACTTATTCCGGACATATCGATTATCCTGCCGGAATAGATGCCGCGGTTTCTGAGCTTTATTGTTAAATCGGTTCCGCCGCTTAAAATATATGTGTTGACATCCGCATTTTTAAGGTAGACTATAAGCTCCTTTACACTCCTAGGAGTTTCAAACAGAAACTGTTCCATTATATCCCCCCCTGGTGTTTTTAACTTATGCATCCTGTGACACCTCTTTAACTGCCGCTACAATTTTGGTATAGCCTGTACATCTACACAAATTTCCAGATATGGCGACCCTTATTTCTTCCTCTGTAGGGTGAGGGTTTTTCATCAAAAGTGCTTTACTGGACATAAGCATACCCGGAGTACAATACCCGCATTGAACAGCACCATTGCTTATAAATGCCTTTTGAAGCCTGTCAAGCTCCCCGTCCTTTTCCAGCCCTTCTACAGTGATAATTTCCTTTCCGCCTATCTGTCCAATCATTATCAAGCAGGAGTTGACTGCCAGACCATCCATTATCACAGTACATGCTCCGCACTCGCCTTCTCCGCAGCCTTCCTTCGTACCCGTCAGGCCAATATCCTCCCTCAGTACATCCAAGAGCCGTCTTTCCGGCTCAACCTCCAGCGAATACTTATTACCATTTACTATCATTTCAACCCGCATGGATAAACCTCCGTATCAATTTCTACAATAAAATATGCTGATTCTTATAAATCAGCATATCATAAAATCGTCAAGAAAAAGTCTAATATGTATTAACTATATCCCATTCCTCAACTGCTTATTTTATAATTGAATCTGCCAGCTCGGAAGCTGCCTGGGCACGTGACATGCCTGTATGCACTTTGCATATGGCTGTATTTAACACCTGAATATCCAACTTGAAGTCCTTAAACAGCTTATAAAGCTCTGGATTTTCTTCCTTAAGACCTTTACGGACAATGGTTGCAGTATATTCCTCCGGTCCCATGGTCTCCTTGGGATCCTGCAGGAATTTAAGCTCATAGAAACCAAATTTCCAGTGTGGCTGCCACCCTGTTACTGCCACCCATTCCTTGTTTTTGTAGCGTTTATCCAGTGCTTCCAGCATGGTATTCTCAGTGCCGAAGTCCGGCTCAAAACCTGCCAGACCGTACTCATTAATGGTATTGATAAGCTGCATCCCGGTAGCCAGCTTTCTTTCAGGTGAGTATATCCTGCCTCCGAACTCACGGACATACTTATTCATATCCGCTATCCTATCTATGCTGACATATCTTGGTACAATAATCCCGCTTTTGCAGCCATGCATATTGGGTCCCAAGTATTCAAAATCCTTCTGGTATTTTTCCATGAAAGCCTTACCGGACAAGGGTAGCCATGGACCTAAAGTACCATCTATGCTTCCGTCTGCAACTGCTTTGTACAATGCCCCCGAGGGTACGGGAATACCTTCCACAACCAGCCCCAGCTTCCTTCTCACCAACTCCTTGAACACTTCAACCTGCATTATGGCGTCCTCATATTCTCTGTGGGCTACTTTAATATATTTGAACTGTTTCATCTGTTCTGATATTTTGACTGTTTTTGAGCTAAACTCTGCGACTCTCTCATTAATCATAGCTATTGAGAACACCTGCTCCTGTACGCTGGCTGACACTTCCTCAGCCCCGGCTGCTGTTTGCTCGGTTGCTGCAGAAATATCCTCCATAACGCCACTGATATTCTTACTGAAGGTTGTCAGCTGATTTGTCTTTCCGCTAATACTCTCAACCTGGTCAGTAATGGCCTCAATAGACGAATGAATATTCCCGAAGGCTTTTTCTGTGTGTTCAATAGCAACCCGCTGCCCCATTATGGTTTCGCTTCCACTCTGGACGGTCTCAACTATGGATGAAACCTCATTTACTATTTTGTCAATAAGTCCTTTAATCTCCAGAGTAGAGTTCTTGGTGTTGTCTGCCAGCTTTCTGATTTCACCAGCCACAACAGCAAATCCCTTACCCGCCTCTCCTGCCCTGGCGGCCTCTATTGCGGCATTCAGCGCAAGCAGATTGGTCTCCTCCGATACCTGAGAGATAGTTCCGATAATATTCTTTATTTCCATGGTACTTTGGTTAAGACCTGAGACGGCATGTTGAATGTCATTAAATTTCTCTGTTGTATCTAACACTACCCTCTTCTGCTCCTTCAGAACCTCATTACCTTCTGTAACTGTTTGAACCGAGTTCTGCATGCCTTTTCTAATGGTTAAAGCATCCTTATCAATGGATTGTATAAAATCTCCAGTACGTATAATTTCCATGGCCGCATCCTGAACCATCTCCGCTATATGAGTATTACCCTGTGCTACGTCATTGACCGCTGCAGCTACATGTTTTGCAGACTCTTCTATTGCTTTTGTATCCTCGTACAGAAGATCCCCAGAGCTTTCAACCGTTTTGGCTGCCGCCATTACATCCACAGAAATTGCTTTCAGGCTGTTCATAATCTCTAATATTTTTCCATCTTCAGAAGAAGCACTTTGCTTATTATTCTGAATAACGTTGAAATTGTAACTGCTCAGCTCATCCAAAAGCCCATCATCCTTTTTACCGCGGCTTTCCTTCATGAACATGATAACAGCTATGCAGCAGAGGACCTGAATCCCTAAAAAGGAGACTTCACTTACAGTCCCCGCCAACTTTGCCAACGCTAAATAATGGACCAGGTTCAATGCTACTATGACAAAACATAGTAAAAGAACTCGATGCAAACGGTGACTTTTTTCTCTCATTGTATACCTCCTTAAAGTTGTACTATAATCACTGGTTTATCCATAATTTTATACATTTGGTGTAATTATACTATCAAAACGTCAACAAATAATCTAAAAATACTACATAATATTACATGTGTATTTTAAAAATATGTATGTCATCTGAATAAACATAATATTGAGAATATATAGAAAGTTTATTTTTTTAGACCTTTTATTGACGTTTCTATTATAATATAATCATGAAAACCATTTATTAGGTGGGGCAGGATTGGTAATACAATCAAATATATCTAGGGAGGTGGGGATTTAAAGGCATCTCTTGCTATGAGTAAAAAATAGAAACAAGGAGGTATATTAATGAAATCAAAAATCAGACCGATAGTTTTTTGGCCATCTTTCATTATTCTTATTGCGGCTGTGATCTTTAGTTTAGTAAATCTTGAAACATTTTCCTCCACTCTTTCAAAGGTTACCGTGTGGTCAATGGGTTTCTTTGGAGCAGGTTATGAATTGCTTACTGTCATAATGATGTTTGTGTGCATAGCAGTCTTTCTAATGCCCTTTGGCAGAGTCCGAATAGGCGGTGGTCAGGCTCAGGCACCTTATGGACTATTTTCTTATTTTACTATGTGTCTTGCAATGACAGTAGCAACAGGTATCCTTTTCTGGGGCGCATTAGAGCCTATATTCCATGTGACACAGCCTCCGGCATCATACGGAATTACCCCTGGATCACCTGAGTCAGCTGTCTTCGCTATGTCCACCATATTCCTTCACTGGACATTTACGCCCTATGCCATATATGGCGTACCGACAGTATTATTCGCATTCGTATATTACAACATGAAAAAGTCATTTACAGTATCCTCCATGCTATCCCCTATATTGGGCGATAAAACAGAAGGCAGAATAGGTCAGATAGTAGACTCCATCATAGTTCTTGCAATGGTATGTGGTGTTGCCACAACCCTTGGCGTTGGAACAATGATGATTACCGGTGGTCTCAGAACTGTATTCGGCATTCCGAGCAATATTTGGATTTGGCTTTGTGTATGCGGCGGCATCGTGCTTGCTTTTGTAATTTCAGCAATAGCAGGCATTTCAGATGGTCTGAAGCACTTGGCAAAGTTTAATTTCTTCATATTCCTTTTCCTGTTGGGCTGGGTCATCGTATTCGGTTCCGCTCTCTACTGCATCAACCTTGGACTGGAAGGCTTCGGAGACTTCTTAGGCAATTTCTTCCAGAAAAACTTCTTCACAGGCGCAGCAGCAGGCGATCAATGGCCTGTATGGTGGACTATATGGTATTATGCAATATGGATGGCATGGGCGCCTGTCAGCGCAGTATTCCTTGGCCGTATCTCCTACGGCTACAAGGTCAGAACTGTTATCGGCATCAATGTTTTCGTATCTGCACTCTTCAGTGTAATTTGGTTCACTTTCTTCAGCGGTACTGCAATCCATATGGAAATAGTACAGCAGTTAGGTCTTGGACAAGTGCTGGCGACTCAAGGAAATGAAATGGTAACCTATGCATTCTTCGGAGGCTTGCCATTAGGGAAGCTTATAAGCGGTGTATTCGTTATTACAGCTTTTATAACCTTTGTTGCCGGTGCAGATGCAATGTGCGCAACACTGGCTGGTCTAAGCACCTATGGTATTTCTCCTGATAATCCGGAATCCTCACGTTCTTTGAAGATTATATGGGGTGTTGTACTTGGTGCCGTTGCCTGGATTACCATGAGCTTTGCAGGTCTTGACGGACTTAAGGCACTCTCCAATTTGGGCGGTATTCCTACCTTGCTCTTACTGGTACCTGTAACCTGGGCATTAATAAAGGTAGCAGCAAACCCATTCAAGTATGATACTTTCAAGGAAGACTATGATGTTTACGGACAGCCTAAGAGGGAGATTGTAAATCCTCTTGCTGAGGCTGCTGCTTCAACAAGTGCTGAAGCAGCAAGCACAAACAACTAAGAAATGTTTAAATCCCTTGGCATTCAAAATGCCAAGGGATTTTTATTTTATGTTTATTATTATGCATTTCTCAGATTCAACATGATGTCGGACTCATAACAGTTCTTTGCCTTCTTCATCAGCCTAAGGCCTGTATCGCAGTACTCCTCTGCGGATTTATCCAGTATATCAGAAAGAATCTGTCTCATTTCAGTGTCATATTCCATAAGCCTACTGATTTCTCCCTGGGACCTAAACAGCAAAGCCTTCTCATAAGGGCTTTTTACCAGGTCGGCATAAACCTGTGCACTCTTCAGGCAATTCTTGGCCTCATCAAAGCTGCGCTCCTTAACTAATAGCATCGCCATGTAACCATATGCAGTGGAACGCTCCCACAAGGTATTCAGCTTATTATATCCTTCTATGGCCTGTGCCAGATAAACTTTTGCCTTTTTGTAATCCTTCATGTCGTAAGCAGTTTGCCCCGCATAGGTACTGATTACCGGCAGCCCCTGCTCAAAGCCTTTTTCCTTGCATATTGCGATTGCCTTGTCATAATAGGGTATAGCACTGGAGAATTCTTTTCTTCTTCGTCTGCATTCACCAATAAAGTTATAAGCAGCAGCAATATTCAGAAGATAACTCTCCTTCTCCTCCAGCTGCTCAAACATCACTATAGAATGCTTCAGGATTTCCTCACCTTCAGCAAACCGCCCATCCATTACCCTATGCATGCCCTTAAGCCGTGTGAGTATTGCCAGTTCTCCCTGCAGCTGACACCGCTCCGCAGCCTTGATTGCTTCTTCAATGTGGTTTTCCATCAGCTTCACATTGCAGGTATTGATGGCAAAATATATCATTTGACGGTAGCCCTTTAGGGCAAAGCTGCATTCTCCCAGAACCAAAGCCCTGTCCGTCATCCTTCGGATGGCCGCCAGGCCTTTCCGGTACTGCCCAGACCAGACATATCCTCTGCCAATCATGTGTATGTATGCCAGTTCCAATCTATCCAGCTCCCTGCTGTTTCCTTCCTCATTCCTTATCTCCGCTATCATATTCTGAACCTGAAGCAGTTCCTTCTGCCTTTGTTCCTCACTCATTTCCATGAATGTCATCTTGGGAATGTTCTCCTCTGAAAATACGGGGAATATTTCCTGGCTCAGGCATAGATAGTATTCGAGGTTCTTGATGGTATAATTCAGTGCAGGAAGCCTTTTGCCGGCACTTTTGTAATGGTGTATAAGCCTTGAATAAAGGATGCAGTCTCTCCTGTCACCTTTGAGATTTTCCTCCAGAAGCCTTGCTATCCTCGAATGAAGGATTTTCCTTTTCGAATTTGAAAGCTGGGAATACACAAATTCTCTAAGCTTCTGGTGGGTAAATGCAAAACCAACGTTGTTGATTTCCCCTATCTCCTTGATGAGATTCTTTTCCTCAAGCCCACTTATTATATCCAGCAGCTCCAGTTCACTTTTCCCACTGACTTCCAAGAGCTCCTCCAAGGTAACCATATCAAAAAACAATGAAGTAATGTTAAGTATTTTCATACCTTCTTCAGATACGCTTAGGAATCTGCTCTGTATAATGTCCTGCATCTTAGGCGAAATGGAATAAAACTTTTCATTATGCTTTAAATTGTTTAGAAACTCTACTATAAAGAATGTGTTTCCTTCAGTTTCTCTATATATCGAATTCCCCATCTCGCTGTTAATGTTGAGCTTTGGCATCATTCCACTGGCGAATTCCATTGTCTCTTCCCTATTGAAACGTTTTAGTTCAATTGACTGAATCAAGCCATACACTTTAGGGTCCACTAAAAGCTTTTCAATTTTGCCCCCATGGCCTGTCCTGGCAGAAATAATAAAAGACATTGTTTGGTTCTTATTATCCATAATTATTTCATTTATCAGAGAGAAGCTCATTGTGTCAGCCCATTGAAGATCTTCAAATACAAGCACTATCTTCTTTTTCTTAGCGACATGCTTGAAAATATCTATGATGGCTTTTTCTGCCACTTGATATTTCAGTATGTCTATCTGTTCAATGGGGTTTTGCTCTACATAATCATCCTTTACCGCAAAGGCTGGGAATATATGACTGACAACTCTCTGCAGCAGTACAGGAATTTCGATATTTTCCGCTTCAATCACCTTGGAAAGCTGGTATAATATATCGCTCCACGGTTTCAGCAAGTAATTCTCCTCAGCCTGGTAGCAGTTGGTTTTCATTACTATGAGCTTTTCATCCTCCATAGCCTTTAGATGTCTGTTGATCAATGCAGTTTTACCAAGTCCGGCCTCGCCAAGTATCACAATTGATTTTCCCTTTTTCTCGCTTATAAATCTATAATAATTCTCGCCTAGAAGCTCTAGCTCCTCTTGTCGTCCGTAAAAGAACTCCTCTGCTTCATTCCTTGAAGATGTCTGTCTTGTAGCCTTTTCCTTCAAAATCTCTCCAAGAAGCTCAGTAGTTCTTTGATCAGGAGTGATTGAAAGCTCGCTTCTTAATAGCTTTAAAAGGTTGTTGAACACATCTATGCTCTTGTCATAGAGCCCCATTTTCCTGTAAACATTCATCAGAATCCTATAAGCTTTTTCGTTGAATTCGTCTATTTTGATAAGATTCTTGCAGAAGAACTCCACTTCTCCAAGTTTTTTCTCTTTTATACACTTTTGTATCTGCTTATGGAGTTTGTTAACGTATGCGTCACTATATTGATCCCTTGCAGAAAATATCCATTTGTCAAAGCTGTCCGCATCCTTTACTAAAAATCCTTCCAGATATTCGCCCGTATAAGCCTCTATGCTCCCACAGTCCTCCCCTGCTAAAAACACTTCAACATCCGTTATAAATTCATATTCGGGGTTCAACATGATTATTGCACGTTTGGGGGAGACCAGTACATTATCTCCAAAGGTTTTGTTCACAACATACATTGCATTTCTGAGACTCTTCTTGGCTATCTCTTCTTCTACCGATCCCCATAGCATTTCCACAATGGTATCTCTGAAGCATTGTTTCTTGACCATGAGATAATAAAAGAGCGCCTCCGCCTTTTTATATGGGAATATTATCTTTTCTCCGTTTTTCAGTACTTCGGGTGTTCCAAAAAGCTTGCAGGTAACAGTATTCATAAACTTTACCCCCATTATATTCATACTCTAATTATATAAAAGGCCTCTATTGAAACATTTTAATGATTAAGGAAGCCTTTTATGAAATGTATTTAACGGAAAGTGTTACACTAAGGAAATTTATTCTTTCCTATACATTATAACCTAAAAAAAGACAATAGATAGTCAAAATTTAACTATCTATTGACGTTTTTTAGTTTATATGAATATTCCCATACTTCCGATTCTATTAAAAGCGTCTCTTAATATATCAACATTTACAGTACATGCAATGCGTATGTATCCCTCTCCACTTTTTCCAAAGGCGTTTCCCGGAACCACCAGTACATGAGCTTCTTCCAGAATTCTTCTGCTTACCTCAGCAGATGTCAACCCTGTCCTTTTGATATTGACAAAGAGATAAAAGCTGCCTTGCGGTGAAAGCACTGATATTCCAGCTATCTTATCAATATGCTCGCAGGCATAAAATACTCGCTTTTTATACTCAGCTACTAGAGCGGGCTGTATTTTCTCCCTCTGCCTCAGAGCATGGATTGCAGCCCTTTGAGATATGGAGGGTGCAGAAAAGCATACTCCCTCGTTAATATCCCTGATACAGCTTATCAGATAGTCAGGGGCTAATATATAGCCTATCCTCCACCCTGTCATGGCGTAGTCCTTCGAAAAGCTTCCTACTGTGATTGTTCTCTCCTTCATTCCTGCTATTGTTGTTATAGGATAAAATTGCTCAATAAAGCTAAATGCACCATATACATCATCCGAAATGATTAGTAGGTCATTTGCGATCGCTATTTCCGCAAGAGCTTCAAGGGTTTTCCTGCTGTAGTACGCCCCTGTGGGATTATTGGGCGAATTTATTATAATAGCTTTTGTACGGTTAGTAATTAAAGCCTCTAATCTTTCATTATTAATCTGAAAGCCCTCTTCTTCAAAGGTTTCTAAAGTAACCATCCTGCCCCCCGCAAGCTGTATCTGGTGTGCATAAGGTGTAAAATACGGCTCCGGTACGATAACCTCATCTCCATCATCCAATATAGCTTCAAGTGCGAGGTACATTCCATGACATGCGCCCACTACCGCCATAACCTCACTCATGCCTACCTGATATCCATAAGAATTCTTATAGTAATTGCTGATCTCTTCCCGCAACTCCGGGTCGCCTAAAGAATCAGTATATCTGGTATGACCCTTCGATGCATCCTTGAAAGCCTCAGTGATAATTCTGGAGTCCGTTGTCAGATCAGGGTCCCCCAGGCTAAGATTGATGATATCATCATATCTGTAGGCAAGCTCAACCACTTCAGCCATAGGTGTTGAAAAGTTATTCCAATATCGCTTTGAAAGGAACTTATGCTTCATAGCCTCACCTTCTTTTATAAATTATTAATGTGCCTCTTAACAGTAAGAATTTCTAATCCTGTAGAGGCACAACATCAAGGAGGTGCATTTTTAACACTTGAATAGCTGGATAAATGTTGTGTTAAAAAGCACTAGCTCAATACTTTTCCCAGGAAATCCTTTGTCCTTGAGTGCTTCGGATTGTTGAACACCTCATCCGGACTTCCTTCCTCCACAATTTTTCCTTCATCCATAAACAGCACCCTGCTGCCTACTTCCTTGGCAAAGCCCATTTCATGAGTAACCACAACCATTGTCATACCCTCTGAAGCCAGCTTCTTCATGACATCCAGCACCTCCCCCACCATTTCAGGGTCCAGAGCGGAGGTGGGCTCATCAAAAAGCATCACATCCGGCGACATGGCTAATGCTCTTGCTATTGCTATTCTTTGCTTCTGCCCTCCAGAAAGCTGATTGGGATATGCATGGGTCTTATCTTCCAGCCCTATTCTCTTCAGCAAGCCATTAGCAATTTCTCCTGCTTTTTCCTTAGACAGTTTTTTGACTTTCATTGGAGCCAGGGTAATGTTCTCCATGACAGTCATATGAGGAAACAGATTGAACTGCTGAAATACCATTCCCATTTTTTCCCTCAGCTTGTTAACATCATTATGCTTGCCCGTTGTAGAAGTGCCTTCAAATATTATATGTCCACTTGTAGGTTGCTCAAGTAGGTTGAGACACCTTAGGAAGGTGCTTTTCCCAGACCCGCTGGGGCCAATTACGACAACAACCTCACCTTGCTCTATTTTGGTATTAATGCCCTTTAATACTTGCAAGCTGCTAAATTCCTTTTTTAGATTAAATGCTTGAATCACCGGTCCTCAGCCTCCTTTCCAGTAAACCCAACAGTTTTGACAACGTAAAGGTTATCGTAAAATAAATAGCTGCCGCTACTACAAGCGGTGCAAAGGGCTTATAAGTATTACCCCTCACCGTGTCTGTGTTATACATCAAATCATGTATGCCAATAACGGATACAATTGCCGATTCCTTTATCAATACGATAAATTCATTTCCCAGAGCAGGCAGTATATTTTTGAAGGCCTGCGGGATTATGATATTGATCATTGCCGTTCTATGAGACATTCCCAGTGAACGTGCCGCTTCCATCTGACCTTTATCAATTGATAGAATTCCTGCCCTGATTATTTCTGCTACATATGCAGCACTATTCAGGGAAATCGCTATAATACCTAATGTGATATCGTCAAAATCAATCCCAACAAGCCTGGGAAGCCCATAGTAAACTATATATAATTGCACCAGCAGCGGCGTTCCCCTCACTACCTCGATATATGCCGCAGAGAAGCTCTTAAGCAATGGATTCTTTGACAGCTTCATCAAAGCAAATACCACGCCTAAGAGTGCCCCAAAAGCTACGCCAAAGAAGGATAAAAGCAAAGTTGTTATTGTTCCATCAATGAAGAATCCGTAATATTTCTGTAAAAATGAAAAGTCCAATCCTTACACCTCCAGCATATGGACATTAGTACGTACATCTAATAGATGCGTAATAGGGAACTGAGAGACGGGAACCACTGAACACACGGATGTTTCACGGATTCCTACGGAATAACACGGTTAATTTTATATAATATATTGCGACTTTAGAGAATATTTTAACTTACTTCATTATCGAATATTACTAGTGTTTCAGAGTATTTTTCCCGCCGTGTATTCAGTGGGTTCCCGTGTTTTTCCGAAGGAAATCCGTGGTATCCGTTCCCTATTTACTAGTTCGTATTATTCTACTGTTCCGACAGTATTGTTGCTTCCCCTATGAACTTATCTATTGAGCCGTCTTTCATTAATTTGTCCAATGTTTTATCTATAGCTTCCAGTAAATCGGCATTCCCCTTGTTCACAGCCACTGCGACTCCGTCTTCCTTGCCAAAGGTGATATCAGGAACAATCAGGTCCTGGTTCTGTTTCGCATATGCTGCAGCTACTGGAGCTACTAATACGATTCCATCAATTTTATCGTTTTTCAACTCTAATACCAAATCTGTTATTTTACTTAAGGACTTTACTTCTGATGCTTCTATCTTTGTTTTCGCAATATCTTCCTGCACTGTTGATTTCTGAGCTCCGATCTTCAGTCCCTTCAGATCAGCAATTGTTTTTATTTTCTCGGCAGCGGCAGTCTTAATAAGCATCTTTTGTTCTGCTTGATAGTATGGAATAGAAAAGTCCACGCTCTGCTTTCTCTCTTCCTTAGGAACCATACCTGCAATTATGAAATCTATATCGTCAGCTACCAACGCAGCCAATAGTCCATCAAACTTCATATCCTTTATCTCCAGCTGAACCCCCAGTTCTTCTGCCACTGCTTTTGCAATATCAATATCAAAGCCTACGATTTCATCCTTACCATTGATTTCCTTGTGAAACTCATATGGTGGATAATCAGCTGACGTACCAAGCACTATTTTCCCTTTTGCCTTTATTTGCTCCAATTTTCCTGCCACTTTTTGATCTTCAGCAGTCTTTGCATCACTGTCTGCTTTTGCGCTGCAGGCTGCAAGTGTGAACAGCATCACCAATACAAGGATTATTGAAGCTGCCTTTTTTACATTATTCTTTATCATTTTATTTCCCCCTTAATTAATTAAAAATATTAATAATAGTAATAATTTATTATAAATATGCATGCATATTTATAACTTTCTATGCATATATAGTCCACATTCTTCATTTCATATCATCCGCCCTAAGGTATAATGGCCTGGGCAGGGTGTTTGCACCGCATGGCATGAAGTATGTCGTTATGCTGTCCCCCTTTAGCTGCCTGGCAATATCCAACGCTTCCATAACAGTGGCTGTCACCGTAATACTTGTATTTTTCAACGTCTCGGGCTCCAGTGAGGATACCAGAATCACATTGAAATTTTCTGCGATCTCAGCAATCAAATATCCTGTATATTTCTCCACGGTATAAGCTTCTCTCAAAGCTCTTTCTCTACCGATGTTCTCGCTGAACTCTTCAATAATCCATTGTACTTCTTCGCCTCCAAAACCCTCAATGCATTCAGCCAGAAGTATAATCACTCCACCTTCATTTACTGCTTCCTTTGCATTGATCAAAGCCTTTGAAGCCTGGTACAAATTTATATCCTTCGGGAATCCCCCAGCCGAAACCACAATCATATCAGCTTTTTCTTCTATGTAAGCGCTATCGATTTCATCCACCATTTGCCGCCCAGCTTCGTGGGCTTTTAAATAATCTCCTGCCACTGCCTTTCCTATATTCCCATTCTCATCAATGATTACATTGAATAAGAAGCTAGGTTTAACAAAGGCAGCCGCCTCAAGCATATCCATATGCACAGGGTTGTTCAAAACATTTCCACACCGCACAAGAGGATTCGTACCCTCCCCTTTTTGAGGGTTAAGAGACAAGGAATGATTAGCCATAATGCTCTCGTATGCACTTATGCCCGGCAATATGGACTTTTTTCCTCCTCCCCACCCGACCAAATCATGAAATACAATTGCTCCGGTCAAAATAATATGGTCGCTTTCCACAGCAATCTTGTTCACTATAACGGGGGTGCCGAAGCTCGTTGTGCCCAACCTTGTCAAGTTAGCTTCGTCCCTGCAGTTATGCTCAAGCACTTCAAAACGATGAGACAGTTTCTCTCCCAAAAGAGTCCTGTGCTCTTCCTGAGTCTGTGGTCTGTGAGAGCCGGTAGCACATAGGAAAGTAATGTTCTTATCTTCAATGCCTGCCTTATTCAGCTCTTCAACTATATAAGGCAAATATGCGTCCATCTTCTGCCACGCACGGGTTGTATCAGATATTATTATACATACCTTCTCCGGCCGCTTGACAATATCCCTCAGCCTTTTACTTCCGATAGGATTCTCAAGGGCTTCCATAATGACCTGTTCTTCCGGCTTTATATCTACCATGCCTTTGCTCTGTATCAAACCAAGAAAACCGCCATTTTGGAGCTCAATATTTACTTCTTCCCTGCCATATTTCATCTTTATTGCTTCCAGCTTTACCACCCCCTTTGTCAGTGCAGTTGCGATTATTCACAATATGCATTAAACAGACCTTAAACACACATTTTTATTCACAATTTAAACTCTCATAATGCATATATATAATATATAATGTATATTTATGCTTGTCAATAATAACTTTCATGGTTTTCACCCGAGCAAACCTCTCATATACATAGCAGGCAAAAAGAATAAAAGGACTGCATTCAAAAAGAATACAGCGCTTTTTAACCTTTTTATACTGCATCAGGCAAAGAATCCGGCTGCCCCGTCAAATCCAGCATCAGCCTGCTTATATCTATAATTTTGATGTTTGATTCAAAAACCTCCTTCAACCTATCGCTGAACTCACTATCCTTCTCATCCAAGAACTGTTTCGCGGCTTGGTCCAGATGAAGCAAGGGATAAAGAAACCCATCCGTCAGCCTGTTATTTTTTATTTGCAGGACTTTGCTTTCTATCAGCTCATCATACATTGCTTCTACACTGCTCCTGCTCAGCAAGCCTAACAAATTATAATAACCCCACAAGGATTTCTTGTTCAGCATATATAAAACTTTTTTCTGCTTGGAACCTCGGAGCAGACTGATGAAAAATGCCTTTCCCCTCTCGCCGTTCAGTTCGGATACAAGAGACAGCAATATGTATTTATAGAATTCATCCACTATTTACCCCTCCTTTTACGAACATATGTTCTTATACACAATATACCATATATGTAATTTTTGTCAATATATACTAATTAATTTTTTTATATAACGACAAAAAGCACTGCATTTTCTTATCAAATGCAGTGCTTTATATAAGTTGCTTTAATTATTCTATTCTTCTTTCATATAGTTGCTTAAAGTAAGGGACAAGTAAAATCCTGCAGCAAAAATGAATATGCTGATCAAATATTTGGAACTGAAGGCCACCCCTGGGAATATTGCTATAATTGAGCCCATTACAAAACCCAGCACGGCATAATATGTATATCCGTAAATTCTCTTGAAAAGCAGGCTTATCAGCTTGGCAAACAAAATAATGCTCACTACAAATCCAATTCCAACAGGCACAAGAACTGCCAGATCAATATCTGCAATTCCTTCAAGTACTACTTGATATGCTCCGATATACATCAGCACAAATGAGGCACTTATACCAGGCACTATTGTCCCGATGCCTATGATGGCACCGTATGCAGCAAGATGCAGTATCCCCGGCTTTACCTCCGGATTAATATTAATACCACCATTCTCCAGCGCTATGGCCAGTAAAGTCACACCAAATGCGATAATGCAAGGTATTATATAAACCCTTTTGAAGCCTTTCTTGTTAGCTTGTTTAAGTACAGAGGGAAGTGTTCCAATCATGAGCCCTATAAAAAGGTACTTAACCTGTACATCATAGTAACGAAAAAGATATTTCATAATCCTGCTGAAAGCAAGTACTCCAACGGCACCCCCAAGAGCTAAGGGAAAAAAGAAAACTACTTTTTTTCTAAAATCCTTAAAAACATTTGCGATGGCATCTGTTATTTTTTCATATATTCCGAATATTACCGCAAGAGCCCCCCCGCTTACGCCAGGGGCAACTGCTCCAATACCTATAAATAATCCTTTAATAAAATCAGATAAAAATCTCATTGTTGTCTCACTCGCCTTTACGCTTTTACTTTTATCCATCAGCTTTCTTAGCATATTATAACATAGAAGTATAAAAAAATACTGCATCTAATTTAGAATGCAGTATTCCGCATATTATTTATACGATTCATTAAACACAAAATCTTCAAGAGGCAATCTTAGTTCGTCATGTCTATCCGGTGATTCAGCAGCTCCAGCAGCATAGCCCATGGCTAGAATATTAAACGGCTCAACGTTCTCAGGGATATTAAACTCCTTCTTGAGTACCTCTGGATTAAAATGACATATCCACAGTGTTCCCAAGGCCAACTCTGTAGCTTCAAGCATCATATGATCAGTCACAATAGCAGCATCTATGTCAGCTATATCTTTTTTATCATAATGCCTTTTCCAAGAGATATTATGATCTGCACACACTATGATAGCCAAGGGAGCCCCATATACATTGGCTGCTTTTTTCAGTCTTTCCAAACCTGACGCTTCCCGAACGACAATCAGTCTGTGGGGCTGCCTATTAGCTCCTGTAGGTGCTACCCTTCCCGCCTCCAATATTTTCAAAAGCTTTTCTTCCTCAACCATCTTTGGTTGGTAGCTCCTTACAAAGTATCTTTTTTTCGCAAGCTGTAAGAAATCCATATA
The DNA here is from genome assembly GCA_035628995.1 of Clostridia bacterium. Taxonomy (NCBI): domain Bacteria; kingdom Bacillati; phylum Bacillota; class Clostridia; species Clostridia bacterium. Next base: position 50,829 of record DASPIR010000028.1, read on the forward strand.
ATACACCTTCCTTAACAGATATCCTTTTATACTATTTTACCCCATTGCCATTCAGAACAAAAGCACCACATCTCGAAAAGGCAGTGCTTTTGTTCTATATTTCTGTTATTCGTTAAATTTCAGTTGAATTAGTTCCACAAGCTTGCTTACAGCTTCTTCTTCGTCAGGTCCCTGCGCTGAAATTGTAATTTCTGTTCCTTTGGATATACCCAGGGACAACACAGCCAGTATTGATTTTGCGTTAACCTGTTTTTCCCCTTTCTGTACCATCAGTTCAGATTTGAATTTCGCTGCCATATTGACGAATATTGATGCTGGTCTTGCATGCAGTCCGGTTTCATTTATTATTGTAACCTTCTCTGATTTCATGTTTTCACCCTCCCTAAACGAGTTCGACATTAAGCTGCTTTAAAATCTCTCGTGAATACTCCAGCACCTCTTCCGGTGTTTCCATGGCAAGTGCATGCTCTGCAATTACTTCAGCCTTTTCGCAACTGATTTTCCTTACGATATTTTTAATCACCGGTATTGATACAGCACTCATACTGAACTCGTCAAGTCCAAGTCCAAGGAGTATGACGCATGCCTCAATGCTCCCTGCCATCTCCCCGCACATTCCGGTAAACTTACCATGCTTGTGGGATTCATCTATAACATTCTTTATGAGCCTCAGTATTCCCGGATGCAGCGGTTGATACAGCTTTGACACCTTCGGATTCATCCTGTCTACTGCCAATGAATATTGACACAAGTCGTTGGTTCCTATGCTGAAAAAATCCACCTCTTTAGCAATTACATCCGCCGTCATGGCAGCCGATGGTATTTCTACCATTATACCAACCTTTATATTTTCATCAAATCTTATGTTCTCACTTCTTAGCTCAGTCTTGGCCTCCTCAAGCACTTTCTTTGCTTCCCTTACTTCCCCAACCCCAGAAATCATAGGAAACATGATAAGAATATTACCTGATATGCTCGCTCTAAGTATGGCTCTAAGCTGTGTTTTGAAAATATCCTTCCTCTCCAGGCAGATTCTAATAGCTCTCCACCCCAGGAACGGATTCATTTCTTCAGGCAGCGGAAGATAGCTCAGTTTCTTATCTCCCCCTATATCCAGAGTTCTTATTATAATAGGCTTGCCTTCAAGTCCAACCGCAGCCTTTCTGTATTCATCGTACTGCTCCTCCTCAGTGGGAAGAGCATTCCTGTTCATATATAAAAATTCAGTTCGGAAAAGCCCGACTCCATCTCCTCCATTTGTTCTGACACTGTCAATGTCCTCTGGAGTCCCGATGTTGCCAGCAATTTCTACTCTTCTTCCATCAATGGTGACCGCAGGTAAATAAGCCTGGTTTTCAAGGTTCTCCCTATATTCTCTATATTCTCTGATTTTCTGTTTGTATTCAGCTTGCTGCTCATTGTCAGGGTTTATTATTACCAAACCTTCAAGACCGTCAATTATTACATAATCGCCGTCGCTGATTTTCCTGCTAATATCCCCCATTCCGAGAACCGCCGGGATTCCCAGACTTCTTGCCATTATTGCAGTATGTGAGGTGCCGCCCCCTATATCAGTTGTAAAACCCAGTACAAGGTGCTTGTTCATCAATGCTGTGTCAGAGGGTGTAAGGTCATGGGCCACTACAATAACCGGGGCTCCTATCCCACTCAAACCCTGTAAGGATACCCCTGCAATATTTCTTATCAGTCTGCTGCTTATATCCTTAATATCGGCAGCTCTTTCCCTCATATAAGCATCCTCTATATTCTCGAATATCGAAATATAAAAATCTGCAGTCTTCAAGACGGCATATGCAGCATTTGCCAGATCGGTTTTTATTGCTGTCTTGATAGCGTCAACAAACTCAGGATCCTCCAGCATCATCATATGTGCCTCGAATATTTGGGCTTTTCCCTCATCAAGCTCTGCAGCAACCCTCACCTTAAGCTCTTCAAGCTGTGCTTTGCTATTCCTTATTCCCTCATCCAGCCTGTTCAATTCAACCGTTATAGACTCTGCTGATATGCTTGCCTTATCTATCTCAGCCTGTTCATTCTTATATACATAAGCTCTTCCGGCTGCAATTCCTTCCGAACCGGCAATACCCTTATATATCACGGATATCCCTCCAAACTTTTTTTCAGTATTGGACTAAAACATAACCGCTTCTTATTTCCAGTTTTCAAGCAGATATCTCTCGGCTTCGGCGCACCATAGGCCTTTATTTCGGTTTACTATTTCTGCGAGCTTTGTAAAATGAGGGTTGTCTTTACCCTTTTTTTCAAAATCGTTAATAGCTGTCAGCTCCATTTCAATATGAGTGTATATGAGCTTTTTCCCCCCCGGAATCTTTGGCAGGTTCAGGACTGTATCGGCAACTGAGTCCAAGCCTCCAATATGCGTAACCATTACAGCGGGGTTTATAAACTTCTTCTCTGTAAGCTTCAAGGATTCTATAAGATCCTCTGTGTTCCCCCCTGTAGTGCCCATTACATGAGTAGAGGCATAGTGTATATTGTAAAGGTTCAATTCTGCTGAAAGGTCCGTATTTGTCGGTCCGGCAAAGAAATTCAAGCAGCCATCCCTGGCAAGAATACTGTCTCCTTGCTCAAAAACAGCCTTCACAGGTGCAAAGACAAGTACATCGTCATACCCCACTCCACCGGTCAATGATTTAAGATAGCCAGTGACATCAGCAATTTTCGCAGTATTTACAAACATCAGCTCTACACCGCAATTTTGTGCTTCCTCTTGTGTAAATATTTTTTTTGCCCGCTCTATTCTGTCATCGTCTATATCCGTCACAACTAAAAGGCCAGGCCTTCTATCACAATGCAGCGCGTAGTCTACAGCCCCCAGCCCCATTGGTCCGGCTGCTGCCAGCAATGCCATCCTGCCGCCTTCAGCTATTCCCATCTTGTGTACATAATTGCCCATATCTGTATGGTAATTTGCATGAAAAGCGCCAATTATACAGGACATGGGTTCTGCCAAGGATGCCTCATAATAGGTTTCTCCCTCATAGTTCAGCAGACAGCCTATCTCCATGACCTCCTGCGGTATGATGTTATATGTGGCATCTCCTCCGAAATACATATAAGAGTAGCCCGGAGACCACATTGTTCCTTTGTAGTTCAAAGCAGGCTGCTGTGCAAATTTGCTTCCTTCTTTGAATTTATTCTTCCATTTGGAACCGACTTTGATTATATTGCCGGAAAATTCGTGTCCCACAATTATCGGGTTCTCCGAAACGTCCTTCGGTACCCTTTTATGTTTTTTTCCCAATATCGCAGCCTTGTACGTCGACATGCAAACACTATCAGAAATTATCTCTACAAGTATTTCATCTTCCTTTATTTCCGGCAGCTCGAAAGTTTCCAACCGCAAATCGTTTTCTCCATATAATCTTACTGCTCTTGTTTTCATATACGTGACCTCCAAACGTTATTTCAAGGAATTTAAACGCACCTGACTTTCATACCTGAGCACATCCTCCAGTCTTGGGGGCTGAGTACCGGAGCTGGCTACATTTGCTGCTGCTGTCGCAACAGATAGAGTTACAGCCTTTTCAAAGGTATAATCTCGAATAAATGCAAGCGCCAGGGACGCGACCATTGCATCCCCTGCCCCCACTGTGCTTCTGACATCCACCGTAAGCCCCTCGGCATATATGGCTTTATCCTTTTTCACAAATACAGCCCCATCAGCTCCCAGAGAAACAGCAATTATCTCTATCCCAGTATCAAGCAGGCTCTTTGCTGCGTAAGCAACCTCATCTATATTCGCAAGCTTCCTGCTTAATAATCTTTCCAGTTCGTTAATATTAGGCTTTACTAAGCAGGGTCTTGCTTTTATGCCTTCCCTCAGCAGCTCTCCGTCCGCATCAAGTAAAACTTTGACACCAGATTTTCCAGCTCTCTCGGTCCATTCTCTATAAATGCCCGATGAGACATTGGAAGGTACACTTCCGGATAATACCAGAATATCATCCTTACCCATGCGGTCGAAAATACTCCTCTCAAGGGAACTCAAATCCTCCTGAGTAATATCAATAATACCTGGCTCATTTATGTCAGTATTGGTGTGGTTCAATCTGTCAACTACCTTTACATTGGTTCTCGTCTCTCCCTTTACAAAAGTGAAATCATTGTCCACTCCCATTTGATCAAGATAGCTCTTTATGTATTCACCGGTTTTGCCCGCAAGAATTCCTGTTGCCAGACTGCTGCCGTCCAATGCCTTTATAGTCTTTGAGACGTTGATGCCTTTTCCCCCTGCATCAAGTTTTAAGGATGAAATCCTATTAACGGCACCAACCCTAAAATTAACAATCTCAACAGTTTTATCTACAGCAGGATTCATAGTTACTGTTTTTATCATCTACACATCACCCTCTGTCAGTATTGATATGATTTCCTCCTTGGTGCAGGCGTTTCGAAGCTTATCAACATTTTGCTCATCCGAGCACACAAGTGCAATAGCAGACAATATTTCCAAATGCTCATCGTTTTGCCCTGCAATCCCAATCAGTATAAACGCAACATTCCCAGCTCCGAAATCTACTCCTTCCGGATACTGCACAACAACAATCCCAGATTTCCTTATATGCTTAATATATTCAGATGTCCCGTGGGGAATTGCTATTCCATTTCCGATGTACGTTGTTATCTCGTCTTCTCTTTTTTTCATACCCTCTACATATTCTATAGCTACATATCCGTTATCTGCCAGCAGTCTTCCAGCTCTTTCAATAGCATCGTATTTACCCTCTGCTGCAGTGTTCAGCAATATGTTTTCTTCATTCAATATTAGATTGTTCATCTACTTTCCTCCCTGTTGATTATTTCTACAATTTCATTTCTTATGTCCTTTATATCACCAAATCTTAGAACATTTATAAAGCTATTTTCTTCTACAAGGGATGCACTGATTTTTCCCAGGGCTTCCAATATATAATCGCTTTCACTCTTCCTCGCAAGCATAACTAAAATGGTATCAACATTTTCTATGGAAAACCCGGCGCTTTTCATTTCTATAAAATGCTCTAGCCTGAATACTCCAACAAATGGCTCATCGATTTCTTGTGTCCTGATGTGAACCAAGGCCACATGGCTTCCCGGAATTACAACACTGCCCTTTTCTTCTCTCTTTTTTATTTGTTTCTCTACCATCTCTCTTTCTGCAATGACATTGGATTCAAAAAGCTCACGCACAACTTCCTTTATTGTGCTTTGAATATCTTCGGAAGCAATGGTCTTTAGTTTGAAATTCTTCAGCATATTGTCTGCTGCAATGAAATCCACTTCTGTCTCTGCTACATCATCGTCGAAATTCACAGACACATTCTTCTTCAGCTTGCTGTTTTCCCCCGCTTTGCTTTTAATCATCGCGCTTACCTTCTCAATATCCTTGTTCGGCAGAAATGGTGATATCATAATTATCCCGCTATCCGGCTTCTTACTGACCTGAACAGTTGACAGAACAATGTCATAGTCCTCTTTGATCTTTTCATCCATTTCCCGCAGAGAGCATATATCTATTATATCTATCTCTGGAAACTTGCTTTTTAGCTTACCAAACAATATCTTAGCTGTGCTCATGCCATTAGGGCAAATAACCAATACCCGCATTCTGCTCTCAAAGCCATGTTGCCTTTCTATTGCCGCACCGATATGCATAGTTACATAACCTACTTCATTAGCCGGAATAATCAGGTTATACTTTGAAAAAACAAGCCTGCATGCATAATCTACAGCGTCAAATAAATCACTGTAATACTCTTTTATCTCATTGATTATAGGATTCCTTACCTCCAACCCCATCGTCAGTCTATACAACGCAGGGTTAATATGTTGTCTAAGTCCGACTATCAGCTGATTGTCACACTCTATTGCTATATTCAGCCTTTTTCCTGTAATATGTATGATTTCCCTGATGGAATCCTCAAGGTCGAAGCCTAATTCTTTGGGTACCTTGTCATCTGTATATATATTGTTATCTTCCGTCAGGTGAATTGCAAGATAAGCAAGTTCACTGTCAGGAAGCTTGATTCCGTTTTCATCAAGTACATTTTCAATGTCCTTTATAAAGGAAAACTCATTCATCGATAATGTGTCTTTTATGAGATAATCAGGAAGCTCGATAGGCATACCGCTCCGAGTTCTCTCAATTGCAAGCAGCAAATGAATAAAAGTGCTGAAATAGTCCACATCGTTGGCCTTCAGCATATTGCTTTCAGAATACAGTTTTTTCAGCATACCTTTCACATTAGAAACAAGTTTTTCACCAAATGTAACACTGAAAAAGGCATGGAGTGAATAATCATTGTTGTCTTCATACAAAAACGCCAGAAGCTCGCTTATAGACTTATAATTGTAAAGAAGCTCGGCAAATGCATTTCTCTTATTCCAACCGGAACCGATAATTTCCAAGCCATACCCTCTTCTTCTTATGAGCTTCAAATTCTTAGTCCTAAGCCAGCTTTCAATTTTATCAAGATAAAAAATTATGGTGCCTTCCACTACATTGAATTGGCAGCTGAAATATGCTGATTTTATAGGTTCTCTAGATAGCAGAAGCTGAGCTGTTATCAGTACCTGTCTTTGCTCCTGGGTAAGCATCCACAAAAGGGGTACTCCCCCGAAAAGCTTTAGAATCATATCCAGTTGTTCCGGGCTTCCGCTTAAATGAAGCTTGCCTCCGATATCCGAGATACGTAGGCTGTACTGCTTCAGCCAATCATTAATAGAGGACACCTCCCTAAGTATGGTGCGCTCGCTTACATCAATCTGCTGAGAGAGGCCCTTGGTAGTTAAAGGGCCTTTCTCAATCAGATTATTCAATATGAACTTTTGCCTGACGGTAAAACTATCCATACTGTTCACAACCTTATCTATATTTCGATATCTGACTTTTTAATTCTTGAACCTGCTCAGATACTCATCATAGGCAGTCTGCTCCAGGAAGTTTTTGATTGTTACTATTTCTGCATTGGGAGCTACCTGGGCTGCTCTATCAACAAGGCTCTCCTGGGTAAAAATAACTTCTGCATCATAAGATAACTGGTTAACTGCAGAATGCTTAACTTCTATATCCAGTCCAGCCTCTTTTATCTTTTTCTTCAATATGGATTCTCCCATTGCAGATGAACCCATCCCTGCCTCACAAGCGAAAACTATAACCTTTGGAAGCTTTACAGTTACGACCTTCTGTCCTTTGCTTTCAGCCTTCATATGCGAAACCATCTGCTTTGCTGTATCCAACGAGTCTACTTCAACTTCAGTCTTGTCTCTCTTAAGGATTATTGCAGCAATGAGGAAGGATACTACAGCACCGATTGTGATACCTGCTAATACCGGCAGCAAGCCTCCTTTAGGAGCCATTGCCATCTCTGCAAATATACTTCCTGGTGCTGGTGTTGCAACAAGACCGGCTTTCAATAAAACAAAGGTGAAATCTGCAGCAATTCCGCCGCCTATTGCAGCAATTATGAGTAATGGCTTCATAAGTATATATGGGAAATATACTTCATGAATACCACCGAGGAAATGGATTATCACTGCACCTGGGGCAGACTGCCTTGCAGCTCCCTTACCGCAGAGCCAGAATGCAAGCAGGATACCAAGTCCAGGGCCAGGATTACTTTCAAGCAGGAAGAATATTGATTTTCCCATTTCTGTAACCTGTTGAATTCCCAGAGGAGCCAGAACTCCGTGGTTTATGGCATTGTTCATGAACAATACCTTCCCAGGTTCAATAACTATTGCTATAAGAGGAAGCAAACCTGCATCTGTAATAACTTTTGCAGCACCGCCCAGTGTCATTGAAATGGCAGTTACTATAGGCTCAGCTATTATAAAAGCAAATATGGAAAGCAGTGCTCCCAAAATACCTGTAGAAAAAGTATCGACAAGCATTTCAAAACCTGTTGGAATCTTACCTTCAACGAGCTTGTCAAATTTCTTCGTTACCCACCCGCCTAAAGGACCCATCATCATAGCACCGAGAATCATCGGAATTGATGCACCTATAATAATACCAGCAGTCGCAATTGCGCCCACTACACCACCTCTTGTGCCATGTACCAGTTTTCCACCTGTATAGCCTACCAGAATAGGAATTAAATAAGTAATCATAGGACCGACCATCTTTAACAGGTTTTCATTAGGTGCCCACCCTGTCGGGATAACAAACAAAGTGATAGTACCCCATGCCAAGATAGCACCGATATTAGGAATGATCATCCCAGCCATGAAGCCCCCGAACTTCTGAACACCGGCCTTAACATTAGTACCTTTTTTAGTATTGGCATAGACTCTTTCAGTACTCATAGCCTAACCTCCCTTATTATTTTACCTTAATAGTAAGCGCAAGGAAAAGGTTTTGCAATTCAAAGAAAACCAATCTTGTCATCATATACGACTGACAATTTTGATAATTCAGATTTAATAGTAGCTGCAGCTGGTTTATCTGTATAAATAAATTTTAACATATATATTTGTATAATAAAAAAAGAAACATCATATTGCCATATTGGCTCTATGATGCTTCTTAATTGTATAGCACAAAAACTCTGTAAGCCCTATATTGTCCTATTTTTTATACTCTCTTGGATCCCAGATAAAAGTGCCGCTTTTATATATATAGCCTTTGCCATATGGCGTCTCAGGAGCAACTCCATATGTATCCAGATATACTTCTGCCATTCCGTCCTTAAAACTATCTGCCTGCCCGAACTGGGGGCTTATTATGATGTTGCCATTTTTATCAGCATAACCCTCTCTGTACAAGGTTGTCTTACTATTTTTACTTTCATACACCAGTCCTAGCCTTACAGATATCATACCTTCGCTATAGCTTCCTACATCTTTAAACTGTGGCTCGCACAGCACCTTACCGGATTTATCAATTAACCCCCATTTGTCATTACTCTTTATTCCAGCAATTCCCTCACTGAAATACTTTACATCCTCATAAAGTGGTTCTACAACTACCTTACCAGTCTTATCGACAAATCCCCATTTACCGTTCTTTTTGACTGGTGCCATCCCATCGACAAAATATCTGGCATCCTCATACTGTATTGAAGTAACCTGCTTTCCATTCTTATCTATGAAGCCCCACTTTTCACCTGTCTCTACAGCTGCCAAGCCTTCATAAAACCAAAGTGCCTTTTCATATGCCGGCTGAACAACTATCTTTCCGGTTTTATCTATATAGCCCCATTTGCCATTTAGTTTTATTGCTGCCAAGTCTCCGCTAAATCCGTCCGCATCTTCGAAACCCGGATTTATTATATATTTACCGCTAATATCAATATAACCGGCTTTGCCTTCACTCTTAACCACAGCTAAGCCATATCTGAGAAATGCTTGGTTATCAAATTTTATCTCTGTGACCTGCTTACCGGTCTTGTCAATATATCCCCATTTTTCTCCAAGCTTTACATTTGCAAGCCCACCAACAAAATAGTATGTCAAATCATATTTAAAGTCTATAACCACATTACCTTTACTGTCAATATAACCCCATTTATTATCCTTCTTAACAGCGCCTAACCCCTCATAGAACATATATGACCCATCATATTGAGGCTCAACCACTAATTTCCCGCTTTTATCCATAAAGCCATATTTATGGTTTAAAGAAATGCCATACAGCTTTTCTTCGGCGCTTACATTTGGGCCAACTGGTTTATCAACACTATTCCATACGACATTCCCTTTTTTATCTATATATCCCCAAAATGTATCCCCACTATCCTCAATAAATGCCAAGCCTCCATGGAAGGGAGCGATGTATTCGAAAGTATATTTAATGACTGCATTGCCAGCCTTATCAATAGCTCCCCATTTGCCATTTAGTTTTAACGTAGCCAAACCTTCCGAAAAAGGATACACTTGGTCATAAACGGGCTTTATCTTGACAGTACCAGTCTTATCAATATACCCCCATTTGCCATCGGACAATATTGCTGCATATCCTTCACTAAAGGATTCTGCAAGTGAGAATTGGGGAGTTATTATAAACTTGCCTGTCTTATCTATATACCCCCACTTCCCATTAGAATATACCGCAGCCAAACCTTCCGAAAAATTCTTCGCTTCCTCAAACTGAAGTTTTATTGCTACTTTTCCTGTTTTATCTATATATACGTATTTATTGTCTATTTCGACTTTTGCCAAACCTTCCGAAAAAGAAAAGTCCCCAGGCCACTCAGCCTTTACCACCAATTTTCCACTTTTATCTACTGCTCCCCATTTGCCGTTTACTTCAACAGCAGCCAATCCATCAGAGAAATAAGTATAAGATTCATAGTAATCGCAATATGCCATTATTTTACCGGATTTATCGATATGCCCATATTTATCTCCCATTCTAACAATGGACACACCGTCATAAAAGCCTTGAACATGAGTAAACTGTGGTCTGATTGCCATTTCACCCTTTGCATTTATAAATCCCCATTTACCGTCTACATTAACAGGGGCAAGTCCCTCTGAGAAATCATATGCACTGCTGTATTGCGGATACACAACTGCTTTTCCCTCTTGATTTATGAATCCGTACCTATCATTTTCTATAATTAAGGTTAGCATGTCATTATTCACCTGGCTTGTGTTTAAACCACTTGCACTGCTATTGTCTGAAGCAAATACTCCAATAGAATTTTGAAATGCCATAATCACCATGATAATTACTGCAGATAACAATGTTAGTTTCTTCATTTGTATCATCTCCTCGAATAATTAGTACAGGTATCGTATACCTGGGTTCAGTCTGCCGAATGGCATTGAAATATAAAAACCATGCCTTAAAGACATGGTTGCATGCATGTATTCTTTCGGCAACCCGGCTGTCTTGGCTTTTGCTTTAGACCCGTGGCTTTGTGTCCTTGTCTTTCGACAAGTTTACCTTTTCTATTGATGGCTAATATCCCTTTAAGTTCCTGTATATTTTACCATAGTATTCCAACTCATATTTAATATTTTACCAAATATTCGATAAATTGCAAGTAAAATCGACAGATATAGCAAGAGTCAGACACCTCACAACAACCCCGTATCCACTATACTCAGTGCTTGGCACTTTTTTTGCAGAAAAGATAATATTTCTAAACCAAAACAATATAAATCTATTAAATAGTTCTTTAAGGGGGATGTATATTGTGAGTGTAGATACGGTTAGTTTTTTTTATGAGGGTGACGCAATTTACAATAATACGCAATATGTAATTAAAGCAAAGCAACGGGATATAAACTCTAAGGTTGAAGTAGTTATTGAGGATTTTGATGATATCAGAAATAGATTTGGAAAAGAGTTTGACGATGTTTTTGAATTCTTTGAATGGCTAAAGAGCAAATAGTATTTAAAGTACAATAAAAAAGGTATCCTGAAAAGTAATCAACACTACCTTCCAGGATACCTTATTATTAACCTATTTACTGCATATTAACAGAATACTCTACCTGTATTGGAACTTTAATCTCTACACGATTTGCATATGCTTTCTTAAGTGTAGCAATGAAATCGCCGTGTGCATCTTTAAGGCTCATAGTTGCTCCAGATACTACATCAGCAAGTACTGCCTTTTCTGCTGCAGTAAGCTTTTCATACTTTGCTTTGTCTTCTGGTTTTGTTGTTTCTGCCGGAACCCTCAGAGGACGTCCGTTAAGGTCTGAAGTGTTCTTAGCAGCCCACTGCTCTAATTCTGCAACAGTCTTGCCAACAAAGAAATTCTGATAGAAGTCAGCCTGCTTATGCCAATCATTAGTTGCGTTCATGCCGTAAGCATCACCACGTTCACGTTTTGTCTTCCATCCAGTAACTTCAGCTGCTATAGTTTCGTTAGTGTTGGTGGATACACCGGTTACTTTTGAATTATCTCCTTCATGACTTGATACATTGTATCCTGGTGTTGCAGGCCAGCCGGAGAAGTGAGGCATGCTCGCGCCGTCATAGTTCGGAGTTGAAACTTCTAAAGAATCGAAAATAACATTGACTACTCTTCCGTCCGCATCAAATATTGCGTTTGCCATTACTGTAGTCATAGTATAAACCTGTACTCCATTAGCATCTTTTCCAGGTCCTACACGAAATGCCGGAACCATGGCAAACCCTTGATAAGCTTTAGCAGTAACTGGAGCTACCAAGCTGCTGGCATCTGCTACAACTGCCAGTGCCATAACCAAAACCAGGACGATAGATAACACTTTTAACTTTTTCACAATAATCCCCCTTTAGTTTTTTTATTTATATGTATTTAACATATTTCGTTGTAATTATTCTCATTATAGTTACATTATAAGACTCTGTTAATTATTAGTCAACCATATTTATCCATTGTTTGATAATTAACTATCATACCTATTAGATAAATATAACTAATTAACTATTATTTTACTAATATTTGTATAATTATGCCTTATGTTTGCCACGGACCCGGCACATATTCTCGTTATAAATGAAAATACTATGTTAGATAACATTATTACAGGAGTATAGGAGCAATATATGAGTCATATGAATAGCAGCAGCAAAAAGCAACGAGGTAATGAGACTAAATTGAAAAGTATAAACAATGATGAAACCGCGCTGCATGAAAGCTATAAAATGCCTTCTTGGTTTACTCAAAGCAGAAACGCAATATATTATATACTTGGTGTAATTGAGATACTTCTTGCATTCCGTTTCATTTTCAGGATTCTTGGTGCTAATTCTCAAAATGCATTTGTATCATTTTTATATTCTGCTGCGAATTTCTTTGCAGCGCCCTTCTCTGGAATTTTTAACTCTTTTGTACCCTACGGACTTGCTGCAAAGTCCGTATTCGAGCCTACCCTCATAATTGGAATGGCAGTTTATGCCGTAATAGCGTGGGGCCTGGTGGGTCTCCTCAGTATGAAGCTATAAGCTGAATTCTTTACGAATTCTATTATCTCTTCCTTTGCAGCAATAAACCCGCCTAAGCTTGCGAGAGATTTGCTAAAATTTATAAAATGAAACCTGCTTGTATAAAGAAAAAGCACTGCATCCTAAAATGCGGTGTTCTATGTTTACCCTTTAAGCCTCCATCGCCTTTATAAACCTTATGATATTATCCATAGTTTTATCCATATTGCTCTTACCATGAAGTATTGCTTCATCCAGTGACGTTGGCCTTTGGTTTATACTGAAAACCGCAGAAACACCCAAATCATATATATTCTCAATACCATCGCAAATGCAACCCACAACCGCAACAACAGGAACACCTAGAGGTTTCGCCCTCCTTGCTACTCCCGCTACCACCTTGCCTCTCAAGCTTTGAGAATCAATTTTCCCCTCCCCCGTAAATATTAGGTCTGCGTCAAGAGCTATGTTCTCAAAATCAACTGTATCTAAAACAACGTCAATACCCATGCACAAAGCTGCGTTCAAGAAAGCGACCATTCCTGAACCCATACCGCCTGCTGCACCGCCGCCTTTTATATTCGCAACATCCATCGACAGATCTTTCTTTATTATTTCAGCAACATTGATGAGTCCTTCATCAAGCTCCCTTATCATGCTGTCATCCGCGCCCTTTTGCGGTGCGAATATATACGCTGCTCCCCTCTCTCCATACATAGGATTATCTACGTCACACATCACGACAATTTCTATATCTTTAAGTAAGGGCAGCATATCTGAATTGTCTATCCTTTTAATTTTTTTTATAGTGCCTCCTACAGGTATAAACTCACAATTTCTATCGTCGTAGAATCTGGTTCCAAGAGCTGCAGCTGCACCAGTCCCAGCATCATTTGTACAACTTCCGCCAAGACCTAGAATGATTCTCTTAACTCCATTATTTGCCGCATGAGCTATAAGCTCTCCAACACCATAAGTCGTTGTTATCAATGGATTTTTATCCTCTCCGACCATTGGGAGACCTGCACAAACTGCCATCTCAATTACAGCTGTTTTCCCATCAGCTAATAATCCATAGAAAGCACCAACCTTATTGAAGAATGGACCTGTGACATTAAGATTTATCCTCTCTCCGCCCAAAGCCGCTAAGAAACAGTCAACACTACCTTCTCCGCCATCAGCGACAGGTATTTCAACAACCTCGCAATCGCTAAAATGTTTAATTACCGTGCTTTTCATAATCTTGCATATTTCTTCGGAGCTTAGACTGCCTTTAAAGGAATCAGGAATCAAAATCACCTTTTTCATATAGACCTCCAAGACTAATAAATGAAACTTCCATATTAAAATATTAGTCACTGATGTTATTGCATCAGCGACTCAATTTTCCACAGCTAAATTACTCCGCTCCTGCTTAAAAGCCCCCGCAGAAACCCTAACCCCTCTTCAGCTTCTTTTTCAATGTTTTTTGAGTATGCCTCAATACTTATTCTACCCGGCAATCCACACTCTTTCAGTTCTTTAAAAAAAGCACTATACTCCAAATTGTGTTCAAAAGTGGCTATGTATCTCTCCAACGTGCTTGCGAAATGGGCATGGACTATGTATCCTTGCCCCGCTTTTATGCTCTGAACTGTTTCATTTCCGACTGTAAAGTGATAGTAATCTATCAAACATTTGATATGTGGATGTCCTACCTGTTTAGCTATATCGAGCCCCTCTGCAAAAGTATTGATTATGTTGCTTTCAGTTCTATTCAGGTGCTCTATAGCAATATGAATTCCATTCTCTTTTATAATATCACCAATTATGTTTAGTCTATCTATCAGCTGTTTTTTTGCTTCATTCATATCCACATTGTTTGGAACGTTTCTAGCCCCAGCACTGCCAAATACTATAATTTCTGCCCCTAGTCCTTTTGCTCTTTCTGCAGCCTTCTTTGTGTACTCTAAAAAGTCAAAACTGTTGAATTGCTCACCTATAAGCTTTATATGAGCCGGGTAAAAATTATTACATGCCTGACATTTTAATCCTGATTGCTCAAGCTTTGTAAGTAAAGCCCCATACTCTTTATCATTTAACTGCATAATCTGTGCAAGTGGCAACTCTACATAGTCATATCCGGCTTTCTTGTATATGTCAATCCATTCTGCACCAATTCCGTCATCTCTAGTTGAATTCATATTAGCGCATATACCTATCCTCATGCTAAATTACCTCTCGTATTGTATTTATGTTTACAATAAGTCTTGACAGACAGATATTATACCTGCCTATCAAGACATAGCCTGCAATCACATAAGTGACCAGATTATTCACTTATGGGCTTTACTTCTATTCCTGCTAATTTCTCATAATAACGTACAAGTGCACTATGATCGCAAGCGCCCATCCCGTCTTTCTCCAAATCTATCATCATATCAAGTGCCTTCTCAGTAAGTGGCAATGGCATATCAGTTGATTTGCCTGCATCAATGGCATTTCTTAAATCCTTTATATGAAGCTCTATCCTGAAACCTGGTTTAAAATTTCTGTTAAATACCATGGGAGCCTTTGCATCAAGAACTGTGCTGCCTGCGAGTCCACCCCGAATAGCCTGGTATACTCTTTCGGGATCTACTCCAGCTTTAGTTGCAAGTGAAAGTGCCTCACCCATAGCTGCGATATTCAAAGCAACGATTATTTGATTTGCAAGCTTTGTTATGTTTCCACTTCCTATTTCGCCAACATAGACTGTACTACTTCCCATACAAAGCAATATATCCTTCACCTTATTAAATATCTCTTCCTTACCACCCACCATAATCGAAAGGGTTCCATCTATAGCTTTTGGTTCACCTCCGGATACTGGAGCATCAAGCATTTCCATGCCTTTATCTGCAAGTATGCCAAAGAGCTTCTGTGATACTGTGGGATTAATTGAACTCATATCAATAACAATTGTACCAGGACGCGCCCCGTCACAAACTCCATTTTCCCCAAGAAGTGCTTTTTCAACATGAGGTGAATTCTGGAGCATTGTGATGACAATATCACTATTCTCTGCAACGTTTTTACAGCTTGTTCCTGCTTGTGCTCCGCATTCTGCCACATTTTTAACTGCATCTTCATTTAAATCATAGACAATCAGCTCATATCCCTTTTTTAGCAGATTCTTAGACATGGGCTTTCCCATTATTCCTAAACCAATGAATCCTATTCTTAAAGACATTATATACACCTCTTTCTATATGAATTTATGTACCTTATCACAAATTGATTCCGCAGTAAGCTTGTATTCCGATAGCAGATCCTCATGTTTTTCAGCTGACTGACCAAACACATCTTCTACTGCAACACATTCTATTGGTATCGCAATACCCTTAAGGCCGAAAGCTACTGAGGCTGACAAACCGCCTATTATTGAATGCTCCTCAGCTGTAACAACACCCTTGAAGCCTTGTGAAAGCTCACAGACTTTTTTATATGGAAAAGGTTTTAGAGTACTTACATTAACAACACGTATAGACAATCCTTCACCTTCCAAAGTCGAAGCTGCTTCCACTGCCTTTGAGACCATGACACCGCAGGCAAAAATCACGATATCGTTGCCTTCTCTGATAACCTCAGGTTCTCCAATTACAAACGGCTTTTCAGCATCGCTCAAATCAGGTGTTTCTGATCTAGTATTTCTTATATAAACAGGCCCATTGTGACCCACTGCCGCTTTTACGATTTTTTTTGTTTCAGCAGCATCCATAGGTACGAGGACTGTCATATTTGGGAGTGCACACATTATTGCTAAATCTTCAATACATTGATGTGTTGCTCCATCACCGTAGTCAGAAAAGCCAGAAGATGAGCCTTGTATTTTTACATTTAAATTGGCAGTACAAATTCCTTGTCTTATCTGGTCAAAAGCCCTGCCTCCAGAAAATACAGCGAAGCTATTTGTAAAGGGTATTTTACCGGCGAGTGCAAGACCTGCTGCAAAGGATGTCATATTAGCCTCTGCTATTCCCATTTCAAAATATCTATTAGGAAATTCATTTTTAAATAGACATGTCATTGTAGATTTTCCCAAATCTGCTTCAAGAACTACAATTCTTTCATCCTCATGCCCTATTTCCACAAGTGTTTCTCCAAAGACCTGTCGTTGGTTGCCCATTGTTTTACCTCCAAGCTCATTAAATTATTATTGATAAACTTCCATAAGTTGTTCGTATTGTTCTTTAGTCAGCGTTCCATTGTGGAATGCAGGGTTGTTTTCGGCACACGCTATGCCTTTACCCTTTACTGTATGTGCAATAATTGCAACAGGAGCTCCAGATAGGTTGTCCAACTTATCAAGGGCTTCCACAATCTCTTTCATATTGTGACCATCACATTCTATGACAGTCCAGCCGAAAGACTCAAATTTTCCTTTAATATTATTGCAGCCTATAGATTTATCAATAAAATCTGTTGCCTGGAGTCCATTATTATCTATTATTGCTACAAGATTATCAAGCTTGAATTTTGATGCAGCCATTGCTGCTTCCCATATCTGTCCTTCCTGAAGTTCTCCATCCCCAACAACAGAATATACCTTCGAATTGATGCCATCCATCTTAAATGCTGAAGCTATACCTGCAGCTATAGATAATCCCTGCCCAAGGGAGCCGGTATTCCCTTCAATACCCACAAGTTTTCTTACATCCGGGTGTCCTTGCAACCTGGTATGAAGTTTTTTCAGGTTTTTAAGCTCTGTTTTATCAAAATATCCAGCCTCTGCAAGACATGCATATTGCGCAGGAGCAGAATGTCCCTTGCTTAAAATAAATATATCCCTACCTTTCATGGCAGGATTCTTTGGGTTATGATTCATCTTATAGAAATATAGTGCTGTAGCTATATCAGCAATTGAGCATGATCCGCCAAAATGTCCGGCTTTTCCATGACCTATCATTTCAATAATATTGCATCTTACATTCTTCGCTTTTTGTTCCAGATATTGTATATTTGCCAAAACTATCAACTCCAATTTATTTTATATATGTATTAATCTGCTACACACAATATTGGCTAATTAGCTTCTTTAGAAATGAGGCTGTCTGAATGGCACATTCATCCACATTCTCAGCAGGTACAAGTCCTTCTGATAAAAATCCCTTATAACCTATTACATCAAGCAATTTAATCAACTTTACAAAATCAAATTCTCCATGGCCTATCCCGGCAGGCCATCTGTCACTGTCTGAAAAATGGAAGTGCCTTACGATATCCTTTGCTTTTATAATACTCTCTTCAAGACTTTTATCTTCAATATAAATATGGTATAAATCAAGCAAGAGCCCAAGGTTAGAAGCCCCTACCCTATTTATTATGTCTATTCCATCATCCGTTGTATTTATAAAATTGATTTCAAACCTATTGGTAGGCTCAAAATTAATTTTCACATTATGTTGTCCCGCATATTTGCATGCTTGCTTCATTATTTCAACAAACATATCTCTAGTATAGGAGATCGGCTTAAACTCTAATGCTCTTCCTCTAAACAAACCTATGTTTACCGGGCAGTTGAAATTTTCTGCTATATTAACCATAGCCTTTAATTTATCAAAAGCTTTAAGCCTTATTTTTTCATCTTCATGTACAAGTGTTAACCCATATTCCAAAGCCATGCGTCCGCTATTTATGCAGGAAAGCTTGATATTACTATTTTTCAAAGCCAAATCAAGGGTTTTCCAATCAAATGTTTCCGGATCACTTATGATTATTTCTACTGCATCGAAACCAAATCGTGCAGCCTTCCCGACATTTAGTTCTATTTCATCATGATAGAGATGCGCACATGGAATTTCGGGCATACCCTTAGTTCCTATGAACAACGATGTCTGTATCATAAACATCTTCCTTTCTTATCTGCTAGTTATTGTACTAATCAAATATAAGCACTATTTTTCCTACACTGCTAATATTATCCTTAGCATATTTAAACGCTTCGACCACGTTGTCAAACTTAAACCTGTGGGTGACCAACAATTCCGGATGTATTTTTCCGCTGCTTGCATCAGCTATGATCTGCGGAAATTCATTTGCACTATTTCTAGATCCCAGAACAGTCATTTCATTCTTAGTAAAATTAATTCCAGTAAACGCTACTTTATCATTAGTAAGACCTATAATAATTATCTTACCCCCGGAGGCTACAAGGTTTTCAGTATTTTCCATTACTTTCGCAACTCCTGTGGCTTCAATAACAATTCCCGCTCCCTCATTATCAGTAAGCTGCATCACTCTGGCATTAACATCCTCAGCTAAAGGATTTATAACGTCATCAGCCCCCATACTTTTAGCAAGCTCTAATCTTGTCTGTGAAGTGTCTACAACAATAACCCTTGCGCCCAATAACTTTGCATAATCTGTTACTGTCAGTCCAATTGCCCCAGCTCCAAGAATCAAAACAACTTCCCCAGATGTTATTTCAGCTCTGTTGCTGCAATGTGCGCCGATTGAATATGGTTCCAGCGCTGCAGCCATTTCAAACGGCATATCCTGTGGGATTTTATGAAGGTTTTTAGTTTCAACTGCTATATATTCCGCAAACCCGCCATCAGTATGTGCACCGATTACCTGAAGCTTTGTACAGCAATTGTATTTTCCGTGTCTGCATGGGTAACACTTTCCACATGCTTTGAGTGGCTCAATTACAACATGATCCCCAACTGAAAATCCAGATGCATTCCCACCTAGCTTTACTATTTCCCCTGCAAATTCATGCCCATGTATACGAGGATAGTTCTTATAAGGATGTGTTCCTTCATAAAAATGCACGTCACTGCCGCATATCCCTGCCGCTTTAACCTTGACAAGTACCTGATCCATTCCACAATCCGGTGTGCTGACTTCTTCTACCCTCATATCAAAGGGTGCATATAAGACTGCAGCTTTCATAAAATACACCTCTTTTTATTTATAAATTTTTTTAGAGTCAAGGACAGGTATGAATCCCTGCCCTTGACAAATACTTTATTTTTCGCCTTTAAATGCTTTAACATTGTCCTTATCAACTATAAATATTCCTGTATTAATATTCACTGGTATATTAGTTACTCCAAGTGCTTTGTCATCTTTGCTTACTGATGCCGGTGAATGGTTCATATCATAAAGCAATTTTGCACCGTAGTATGTAAACAGCTGTCTCTTCTGACCAACAAGAGAATTGAATACTCCTTCTTCAAGCAGTCCAATCTGTGCTGCGTCAACATTCATGCCTGTTACTGCTATTTTTCCTGCTTTGCCTGCTTCTTTAAGAGCAGTTCCTATACCAGGTGTTGCGCCGTCAAAGCCTGAGATTCCTGCTATGTCAGGATAAGCTGCCAATATATCTGCTGTAACTCTTGCTGCAACCTCCGGGTTGGACTCTGAGTTAAATGCATCTACAACTGTCATTTCAGGATAAGCTTGCAAGTACTCCTTGTAACCCTTCAGTGCAAGCTCCATGTTTTCAGCGCCTTTTATATATACTACAGCTACTTTGCCTTTGCCTCCAGTGTGCTTTACCATTTGCTCAGCATGTGCTATTCCAACATCATACCAATCAGTTCCTATAAAGGCCTGTCTCTTGGAGGTGCTTATGTCAGCGTCTACAACTACACAAGGGATGCCCGCTTCGACTATTTTATTTATCCCTCCTGTAAGGGAGGATTCCATACCAAGCACCATTATTCCGGCTGGTTTTCTTGCAATAACCTCTTCTATTGTTTTTACCGTACCTGCGATGTCATATTCTGATGGACCAGCTATTGTAACCTTAACTCCATACTCTTCACCGAACTTTTTCAATCCAACTTGGTCGTTCTCAACGAATAACGGGAAACCTGACAAGCAGCTTATCCAAACATACTCTTCGTTGGATACATCTACCTTATCTGTGCTGCCAGTTGCTACTGCCGGTGGTGCAGGCTCTTCTGCTGTGCAGCCTGACAACATCATAACCAATACCATTGTGAGTGCGAGCAATAAAGATAGAACTTTTGGATAACTTTTTTTCATGATTAATCCTCCTCTTTTAATAGACAATATATTGCTATTTTTAATTCTTAACTCTTGTACGCTTTGTTATAAAAACGTCAAGAGTAATAGCCAGCATTAATATTACACCGATTACTATACTCTGCCAGTTAGTTGAAACCTTTGATATAACCATCAGGTTATTAATAAGTCCCATAAAAAGCGTGCCAAGTGCTGCTCCGACTATTCCGCCCTGTCCACCCGCCAAGCTTGCTCCGCCGAGTATGCAGGCTGTTATTGCTCTCATTTCCATACTTTGTCCAGTTGAGGACACTGCTGCTCCAAGACGCGAAGTAAGTATTATTCCTCCTAATCCAGCCAGTCCGGAAGAAATCATAAAAGAAATAATCCTCATCTTTGATACATTAATACCCGACAGCATTGCTGCTTTTTCATTTCCACCTATATAAAAATATCTCTTGAAAAATTTAGTCTTGGTAACAAGTAAATTAAAAATCAAAACCAAAATGAGCATGTACCACACTGGTATTCTAAAACCTAATAACTGAATATCAGCAATTTTTATAAATTCCTTAGGAAGGTTGGCTATCCCAGAACCAGCAACAAGCATTGCAACTCCCCTTAAAATACCCATCATTGAGATACCGACAATCATTGGATTAACACCAACTTTTGCAATCATGACTCCATTGAAAAGACCAATTGCTAAACAAATCAGCATAGTGATTGCAATTGCGACCCACGTATTAAAGTGCTGATAATAAACCAACCTGGCTGCAATTGCACCAGACAAAGCTATTACTGAGCCTACTGAAAGGTCAAAAACACCAGAGATCAGTAAAATCATCATACCTATTGCAATTATAGTATCGATTGACATGTTCAATATGATAGCTCTAAAGTTTGCAGCTGTCGGGAAAGTTTTATATACCATACTTGCAACAATCGATACTATAAGTATGAGAAAAAACAAGGTAATCGTTCTGTTTTTTAGTATATACAGGCCTATATTCTTAAAATGATTTACTCGTTTTTTGTCATTATTAACAGTAATAAACTGCTTTGAGTCCAAATAAATCCCCTACCTTTACTCAATTGTTAAATCCAGAAGCCAACTGCATAACCTTTTCTTCAGTTGCTTCCTCTCTATTTAGTTCCCCCATTTGTGCGCCATTGTACATAACAACAATTCTGTCGCTGATTGTCAGTATCTCTGGAAGATCCGAAGATATGACTACAATGCTTGTACCACTTGCAGAGAGTTCCCTGATTAGCTTGTATATCTCTGATTTGGCACCTACATCTATACCTCGGGTAGGCTCGTCAATTATAAGTATTTTAGAATTAACAAGAAGCCATTTTGCGAAAACTACCTTTTGCTGGTTTCCTCCTGAAAGTTCACCAACTATTTTTTCTACGCTTGGCGTTGCTATATTAAGCTTATTCTTGTATTCATCTGCAACAATGTTTATTTTTTTATTATGAATCATACCGTTAGTGCATATACTTTCAAGTTTCCCAGAAATAATATTTTCAGCAATGCTCATATTTAAAAATAGTCCATGTTCTTTCCTATCCTCAGGCAAATAGCCTATTCCATTGTTTATCGCATCAACAGTATTTCTGATTTTTGTTTCCTTACCGTTAATATAAATTTCTCCGGAGATTATCGGATCAGCTCCGATTATACCTCTGAAAAGCTCAGTTCTCCCAGCTCCTGCAAGCCCGGAAAATCCAAGAATTTCCCCTTTATGAAGCTTGAATGTGATATCCCTATATTTGTATGACGTCAGATGTCTTGTTTCAAAAACTATCTCATCTTTGTAGCATGGTGAATATACATCAACCTGGAGATCCCTTCCTACCATCATATTAATTATTGTATTTATGTCCAATTCTGTGATTGATTGTGTTCCAACATATTTCCCATCCTTGAGCACTGTAACTCTATCTGCAATTTCAAAAAGCTCCTGAAGGCGATGTGAAATATATATAACTGAGATACCTTCATTTTTCAATTTTCCTATAACCTCAAACAGAACTTTTGTTTCGCGTTCAGTCAATGCAGCCGTAGGTTCATCAAGTATCAATATTTTACTCTTATATGACAGTGCCTTTGCAATTTCAACCATTTGCTGTTGTGCAGGAGTTAAGTAGCCAACAATATCAGTTGGTTGAACGTCTAGCTTTATTTCAGTGCAAAGCTTTTGTGTCATTTCATTCATTTTTTTATTTTCAATAAAGCCAAATTTATTTGTATACTGTCGTTCAACAAAGATATTTTCAGCAACGTTAAGATTTGGTACCAGGCTTCTTTCCTGATAAACAACACTTATGCCAAGTTCGAGAGAATGTGCATGATTTCTGATTTCGATGGCTTTTCCATCGATTTCTATGGTTCCTTCGTCCTTTGAATAATTACCCGCCAGTATATTCATAAGTGTGCTTTTTCCTGCACCATTCTCACCACATATAGCATGTACTTCCCCTCTTTTTATTTCAAACCCAACATTCTTTAATGCTTGTACCCCGGGGAAGGCCTTGCTTATACCACTGAGTCTCAAGAAAACTTCATTCTTATCCATAATCAAACCCCTTATATCTTAAGTCTGTATACCTCTTTTACAGTTTTATACATTATCTGTTCAAGCTGTACTGGGTCTTTAACTGCTTGCTTGTATTTTGCAATCTCTACGGGTGTATTTGGAATCATATCTGATGAGAACATTATCTTGGTGGCTCCGATTGTACTAATGAAGTTTTTAATATTTAAAACATTTACCCAACTCGGTTCCAGATAAACATTTTTAAAGGTTTTAGCAAGATAAAGCGCCTGTGGAGAGAGTAAATCCTGTCCAGCATGAGCCAGTACAATCTTCAAATCCGGAAAGGCTTCTGCTGCCGGTATAATGCTCACAGGATCTGAAAAGGGCATTCCTGCTCCAGTATGAATCATAACCGGGACATCCAGGGATCTTGCTATCTCATACACAGTAAATGCATCTTTACTTGCAGGATGTACTGCATGGGCAATGGGCGTGATCTTTATTCCTACAAATCCAAGTTCATTAACACAACGTTTAGCCTCTTTTTCGTAATCTTCCGGTCTAAAATGAGGGTCCATTGAAATCATTCCCCAAAATCTACCTGGATTATCGATGCAGAATTTGTGGATCCTATTATGTATTTTCATTGTATCCTCAATATAAGGTCTTGGTATTAGCGGCTGTACAATTCCACCAGTCACACCATACTTCTCACACGCTTCGATCAGCTCCGCCTCTGTCTGTTCCTTATCAAATACATAGTCATACCCTAGATGAAGATGTGCATCTAAAATCATAAAGCTCCCCTCCCATATTGTGTGGTTAATTGTTTCCATTGTTTAATGGAGTTCTTAACTTTCTCAGTTGCATACTCTCTGTCCTTCTTTTTAAATGCTTCAATCATCTCCTCGTGCACTGTAATTGAATACTTGGCATTTTCTTTATAGTTTTGATACGTGGCTTCAATAGTAGCTCCCAAAAAGTCTACCACATATGAATATATCATCTCGACAAGAACGTTGTTAGTGATTTTACCCATGGTTTTGTGAAATAAAATATCCATCTTACCTAGTTCAACACAATTTCCTTTTTTACTATAAACATCCTTCATGTCCTGGTTAATGATTTCTAGCAGCTTTATGTCCTCCTGTGTAGCATTAGCAACTATAAGGTCTCCTACTGCCATCTCAATGAATTCCCTTAGTTCAACCAATTCCCGCAGCGATGCTTCACTGGTCAGCATTTTAAACATCAGAGGGTCAATAATTGCCCTGCTTGTATCCTGTGTGACGTAGGTTCCGTCACCCCTCTTAATCTCGACAACACCTATTGCATTCAGTATCTTCATTGCCTCTCTGACAGAGCCTCGACTCACTCCCATCATCTCTGCAAGTTCAAACTCTGATGGCAGTTTGTCTCCAATATCAATCTGTTTACTGATTATTAATCGCTTAATATTATTAATGACCACATCTACCGCTGAATCTTTTACCTTTGAAATAACCTTAAAATCTCCCATGTAAACTCTCCTATTTTTATCATTTTTAGATAAGTATACCAAATAGGACGCACTTATTAAATATTGTCAGTATTTATGTTTCGCCTAATATATACCATCAAGCAGCTAATTCATATTTTATTCATAGCTGCATATAGCCTGTTTAATATATTCAATACTTTGATGAGCCCAATTTTCTTCTTTCTCAATTGTTTCTTCTATGCTGTTTGTATAAGGTGTCCACAGCTCCAAGACTATATTGACATCCTTTTCAACAGCAAGTTCTATAACCTTGCTGCAGTCAAGCATCCCCTGACCTGCAGCGGTACCGACTATTGAAAACCCCATTTGGTGTCCCACTCTTTCAATGGTAAAATCCTTTAAATGTATGTTTCCCACATATGGCGACAGCTTATCTATAACATAATCCGGACTTTCCAGCGCTCCAAAGGAATTTACTGTATCCAGGCATATCTTAAGACTCTCGCTTTTTACACCCTCAATAATACTGATAAGTTCATCCACTTTATGCTTATCATGATTCTCTATAACTATTACGATGTTTTCTTCCTCAAATCTCTTGATGACACTTTTAAAATTATTCTCAGCTTCTTTTATGGTCACTGGCTGAGACGGTGAATGGATAATTGTTCGAAGTGTCTTAGCGCCAAGAATTTTGCATATATCCAAGAACTTCAGCATATGGTTTATTTCAGTGCCTCTTGTGCCAACTTCCAGCACAATGTTCTTAAAGTCCGCAAAAGCTTTAATACTAACGAGTTGCTCCTTTGAGTAGCTTTCCAGTTTAATATTATCGCATATTTGCAGCAGACCTATCCGGTATTCACTTGCCTTCTTAATCAACTCAATACTGTCGAGCATTCTCCTGTGCTCAAACCCCTGAACACCTACCGACCAAGTATATGTATAGCTTGATATTCCCAGAAGCACACAATCACCTCATAATATTCGTCATATGTTCCGTCCTTCGCGATACATTAAACATCATACGTTTAACTTATGTCCAAATCATATCATCCATTATCAGAATTGTCAATACACCATTACATCATAATTGTAAGCCATGCGGCAGAATAGACGAAGGCTATTTTGATATAAGTTTATTGACAAATTTTACTCCGAGATTTATTATAAATGTATACGTATGACGTTTAATGTTTTAGTCATGCAATAGTTATTAAAATTTGTAATGCGAGGTGTAACAAATGAATCAAAACTTATCTATCACGGTCGTTGGTGCTGGTGGCAAAATGGGGTGCAGAATTGTAGATAATCTTGTCAAACATGATTGTAAACTGCACTTCTGTGAAACTGGTGCTGCGGGTATAAAGAATCTTGAGGAAAGAGGTTTAAAAGTCACCGAGACAAAAGATGCCTTAGCTGTAAGTGACTATATTATTTTAGCTCTCCCTGATGCCTTGCTTGGAAAAATCAGTCATGTGCTTGTACCAATGTTAACACCTGGTACCACAGTTATTACTCTAGACCCCGCTGCTGCTTATGCGGGTGAATTATGTACAAGAGATGATTGTACCTTCGTTGTAACACACCCTTGCCATCCCCCGCTATTCGGTGAGCAGGAATCAGATGAAGCACGCCGTGATGTTTTTGGTGGAATAGCTGCAAAGCAAGACATAGTTATTTCATTTATGAGTGGCGAGTTTAATAAATTTGAAATAGCTGAACAAATATGTATAAATATGTTTGCACCTGTTGTGACCTGTCACAGGATAACTGTTGAACAAATGGCATTGCTTGAGCCGGCCGCTGCCGAAGTAGTGATTGCATCTGCAGTATGCCTTATGAAGGAAGCTCTTGATGAAGCTATTAAAAGAGGCGTCCCCGAAGCCGCCGCAACTTCCTTTCTCTTAGGCCACATCCAGGTACCTCTTGCTATTGTTTTTAAGAGCACAAATCCATTTTCAGATGCAGCAAAAATTGCTGTTCAATATGGAACTGAAAAAATATATAAAGAAAATTGGAAAGAAATCTTTGAGCCTGAAAACGTCAAGGAAGTTCTGACCCGTATGCTTCATCCAAATAAATAAGTACATTTTAAGTTACTTATTTAAACATTGATTAATTATGCGGGAAATACATAGCATTGAAAGCGGAGGTAGTGAAAGTGAATAAAAAATATACCATCGGAGTTGATTTTGGTACACTGTCCGGGCGCGCTGTACTAGTTGAAGTAGAAAGCGGAGATGAAGCTGCTAAAGCGATAAAATCATATCCCCATGGTGTCATGGATGAGTATCTGCCGGATTCCAAAACCAAGCTGGAACATGACTGGGCTCTGCAGCACCCACAAGACTATCTGGATGTTTTAAGAGAGACTATACCCGCAGTATTGAAAGAAGCAGGTGTCAGTGAAGAAGATGTTATTGGAGTAGGTATTGATTTTACTTCCTGTACCATACTCCCCACTGATGCCAAAGGAACGCCCCTCTGCTTTTATGAAGAGTACCGCACAAATCCTCATGCTTATGTAAAGCTGTGGAAGCACCACTCTGCGCAGGATGAGGCAAACGCACTTAACCGCATTGCAGAGGAAAGAGGAGAAGACTTCTTAAAGCGCTACGGCGGAAAAATTTCCTCCGAGTGGGTTATTCCAAAGGTATGGCAAATACTTAATGAAGCTCCTGATATTTATAACAGTACCGGAAGAATAATGGAAGCAACAGACTGGATTGTTTTGCAGTTAACAGGTCAGGAAAAGAGAAACAGCTGCACTGCGGGATATAAAGCTATCTGGCATAAGCAAAAGGGCTATCCTTCAAAGGAATTTTTTAAGGCATTAGACCCAAGGCTCGAAGATTTGGTAAAAACAAAACTAAGCTCAGATATTCTACCAATAGGTGCAAAAGCAGGAAGCTTAACTGAAAAAGCAGCATTGCTTATAGGGTTGAAGCCTGGAACTGCCGTAGCGGTTGCTAATGTAGATGCCCACGTGGCTGTTCCTGCTGTTGGAATTACTGATGAGGGTAAAATGCTTATGGTAATGGGAACTTCTACCTGCCATATCCTTCTAGGTACTGAGGAGAAAGCGGTCCCTGGAATGTGTGGAGTTGTAGAAGACGGTGTAATCCCTGGATACTTTGGCTACGAGGCCGGCCAGTCATGCGTTGGTGATCATTTTGAATGGTTTGCGGAAAACTGTGTGCCTGCTGAATATACCCGTGAAGCAGAAGAAAAAGGCACCTCAATTCATACACTACTTACAGAAAAGGCTGGAAAATTAACTGTCGGAGAAAGCGGACTGGTCGCTCTTGATTGGTGGAATGGGAACCGTTCCGTGCTTGTTGATGCAGACCTTACAGGAGTGCTTTTAGGATGTACGCTTTCTACAAAGCCAGAGCACATATACCGGGCATTAATAGAAGCGACGGCATATGGGACAAGAATGATCGTGGATACATTTAACGAAAGTGGTGTTCCAATTACAGCGCTATACGCGGCAGGCGGCATTGCTGAAAAGAATAGTCTAATGATGCAGATATACGCTGATGTCACCAACATGGAAATCAGGATATCCGCATCGCCGCAAGCGCCCGCCCTTGGGTCAGCAATGTTTGCAGCCCTTGCAGCCGGCAAGGAGAATGGCGGATATGATTCTATTCTTGAAGCGGCCAATCATATGGCAAAGGTCAGAGCTGATTACTACAAACCAATTCCCGAAAACGTTGAAGTATATAATAAACTTTATGCAGAATATAAAATCCTTCACGATTATTTTGGCCGTGGCATAAATGATGTAATGAAGAGACTCAAGAACATTAAAGCTGAAGTGAAACAGAGGTGTTCCGAATGATTCTGAAAGAGCTCAAGGAGCAAGTACTAGAAGCAAACCTTGAACTTCCCCGAAAGAGTCTTGTAACATATACATGGGGAAATGCAAGTGGCATCGATCGCGAAAAAAATCTAGTTGTTATAAAACCGAGCGGTGTCTCTTATAACGAACTTAAAATTGAGGATCTGGTTGTTGTGGACCTGGATGGAAATGTAGTAGAAGGTAAACTAAATCCCTCCTCCGACACACCGACGCATTTGGTCCTTTATAAGTGCTTTAAAGAAATCGGCGGTGTTGTGCACACCCATTCCAAATGGGCAACTATATGGGCTCAAGCAGGAAGGTCAATCCCTGCTTTAGGGACTACCCATGCAGATTACTTCTATGGTAGTATACCATGTACTAGAAAATTGACTGTTAATGAGATAAGCAGTGCTTATGAAATAGAAACCGGAAATGTTATAGTTGAGACCTTTGATGATATAAATCCTATTCATGTTCCTGGTGTTGTTGTAAGCAACCATGGACCTTTTACCTGGGGCAAGAATGCCAGTGAAGCTGTACATAATGCCGTCGTATTGGAAGAGCTCTCAATGATGGCCTATCATACCTATTGTTTGTCTCCGGGGTTGGATGCTATAGACCAGGAGCTGCTTGATAAACATTTTCTGAGAAAGCATGGCTCCGGAGCTTATTACGGACAAAAATAGAATACGTTAGTCAGGCCCCAAAGCTGTCACGTTATTGATGCTTCCGATGTAAATAACTGGATAACTTTGGTGCCTGATACAATAACTTACTATCTCAAACACTAAATCCCTAGCTCTCGCAAATCCATAAGCGCAGCTGTCGACTGCCTATCCTTAAGTGCTCTCTTGATGCTTCTTGAAACACTATAATTACAATTATCTGCTGCACCACATTCACTGCAATTAAAACAATTAATATCAGGGTAGATTCTTTCAATAATTTCCCTAGGCTTCTCCATTTGCTTACAAACTTTTCGAACAATATCAGCAGTATAGAAAAGTTGAAGTATATCAGTTATTTCCTTGGCAGGCATATTTTCAGCCACGGCAGCAGCATAGTCGGCAATACATCGGTAATATACTTTCTCATCTGAACCGGATAAGCCATTTGCCACTAATCCAAAAACTACAGCAGCCTCCTCATAATTTCCAAGCTTATATAAGCAAGCCCCTATTAAGAAATAGTGCTCATAACCCTCGCCAGGATACTTGCTATGGAAATCTACTCCTACCAGAGTAGAAAATGTAACTTCATTTATTGAGTTTTGCTTGTACTTTAGAAAGCTTACTACCTCCCTTAATTCGTCATCCGATGCATTATGCAATCTTCTTAAGGCCGTCCTCACTATCAGGTTGGAACGGACTTCTTGTACTTTCATCAAATCTGCCTCATGTATCTCGCTGAATCCCGGTGAAATCACCTGATATGCTGGAAAACCCGAGTAGGAAGCATCTTTAATCAATACATCATACCCCTGGGAAGTAATCAGAGCCAGCATATCCTTCAGCACCTCACCATTCGATTTTCCCGTAATGTCCGTAAATGGTTCAAATTCATAATCAGCAGCTTCGCTAAAAAGCTCTGTTGGATATTGTCCTAATCCTACTTTGACTATGTTGGTCACATTATCAGCAAGCTGTACACCAGCACTATCAAATCTCAGAATACTAAGACTAGTAAATACTTCAACATTTCTTCCCTGTAATGCCTCGGTCAGTGTCCTCTCTAGTGCAATTTCAAATTCCGGATGTGCACCAAGCCTAACCCCATAGCTTTGACGTTCCTTGTCTATTATGATAAGTACAACTACTGGATACCCCCTACCGAGTGATCCATCCTTTACTAATACTTTATAGCGGTCCCCTACCTCAAGCTCCTTAATTACTTTGTACAGCCTTTCATATTTCATCAGATACCAATCCGGTATTATCGGAAGCATTATCCTTTCTTTAATAATCTTCAAATTCACATGCCTTTCGAATACCTCGGAGAGCCCCTGCACCAATGCCTCCTCAGGTGTGTTTCCTGAACACATTCCATTGCTGCGGTACAGCTTCCTGCAAATTGCATAAGGCAAATATTCATAACGTCTATTTTTCACACTGTAGTACTGAACAGTCACGAATTTGTCACTGCAGTCTTTGAATATCGGAAACCGCCACAAAGCCATTATATCCGCTCTACTTTCAGGGTCTTCAATGATTTTCCGCTGCCCTTCAGCACCAGCCTTTATTAGCATCCGTACAAAGGAATTGTCAGACTCAGCCAGTTCTTCTGCACTCATTATCTTTTCATCGGTCGTATAATAAAAGCCTCTATATTTCCAGGTATCTTCATCATAATCTCCGAGGTTCAAATAATCGTTTTGCATTCTTTCCATAAATTCTGCATAAGCGCTTGCTTGTGCATATTCCTTGGTTGCTCCCTTTCCATTAGAGCCTATGCCTGTGCCGGGAACATTTACCCTGAGGGTATAGAAGCCCTCTACTCCAGTATCCCCCCAGTGTTCTTCAAGCTCTATATTCATTTCCTTCAATATTCCCTTAATGCGCTCCACCGTTTCTTCAGGCATACATTCCTTGTATTTGGTATCTCTTGTGGCCTTCATTCTTGCTCACCCTTCCCTGACCTTAAACATTTTTTTGACTGACCCGATACCAGAATATTCACCATCCAATTCAAAGGTGTCATATATGTTCATTTTATTATATTTCGCATGGCAATGATGCTTGTCAAAAATTTTGACAGTGATTTTCATACCGTAACCCCCCAACCCTTCTTCTCATTCGATACATTCAAGCATATTAGCTTAAGGTAAATAGAAAACACCCCCAGGTGCTCTCTGCGCCCAGGGGATGATAATTATAATCCAAGCTTTGATATTCTCTCCGCTGTTGGAATTCCACCATTATCCCATCCTCTATTTGCATAGTATTCCGGCAAAAGCTCGGATAATCTGTGAACGTTGCCTTTTGATGGACCATCTGGAATCGGTTCTTCCAACAATCTCTTTGGTAGAGTATCCTGTGAAGGATCTACTCCTGCCTGCAAATTGAACAATCTTTCTATGTTATATATTCTTTCACCTGCTTCCTTGATTGGAGCCGCCGAACATGTCCATTTATGATATGCATTGATAAAATGCTCTTTGCCCGATACCTGTACAGGTATACTTTCACTCAACACCATGCTCATCACGTTGGTGCCAATATTATTCTCATCCTTATCCTCTTTTCCGGTAATCAAATTATGTGAATTATAATAATAAGCTTCTTATACCTGCGCATGTTGTCTTGGTAGGTGGAATGATGCTCAAAAGCCTTTAACCTTAATCCATTTTCCATAAATGAACAGTGCAGTCGCGATAATAAAAATGCCTGCCGCGTAGGCGTATATGCTCATATTTGTTACCTTCCTTTATCCAATATTACTATGGAAAACCAACTTAATGATGTGATTGCCATTAAATTTATAGGGATACTTCCAGTTAGTAAACTCCAGTGTATATATACAACAGCACCCGTCTTAACAAGCATGTATTCTTCAATGGTAAAAACAAGCGTAAATATAAGAACATGAAGAACTCTAGCCCACTTTCTTCTAGGTTGAAGCATGGCTATCAACATACCTGAAACAAAGCTAGCACCAAATGTGAAGAAGAAAGACGAGCCCCATATAGAAATAACAGGGTTCGTAATTTTGTATAGTCCAAGTGTTATCCTTTCTGTATCAATAATCAAATGTATAATGGATGAAACTATTCCGCACCAAATATTCTTTCTGAGCTCCACCCATTTCCATCCCCCCAGTAGCGAAAAGACTGTCCAAATTGCTATAAAATGTATAATCCATTCCATTGTAGGCTGCTCCTTTAACTTATATTGTGTATAGTATTATTAGTTGAAGGAATATTAATACAGCATATATAAACAAAAGCACTGCATCAGTATGAACTGATACCCGTTAATCGGACACAAATAAAAAGCCCTATCGCAGAATTTCATAAAATTAAGCAGACTGACACCGTTTTTCGTATGGTGTCAGTTTAGTTTTTAATTGGATACGCTCATAGTTGTAAAAGTAGATATA